>CAUASQ010000054.1 GCA_958431945.1 uncultured Collinsella sp.
GACGCCATCACCGAATACGACAACGACCACGACGGCGTCGCCCGCACCATCATGGACGCCCTCGCCTAGTCATTGGGGACGTTCTTAAACGACTAGTCGTTGGGGACACTCTTCGCAAAAAGCTGCAAGGACTGTCCCCCACTGTCGGCAGAAAAGGAACGTCCCCATCTGCCGGATTAGGAGAGACTCTCCAGCACGCGACGAAGCTCATGCTGAACGGCGTGGTCGCGGTTGCAGCCTACGACGCGATCGGCCACCGCCTTGAGCGCGGGGCGCGCGTTTTCCATCGCGCAGCCCGTGCCGACAAAGCGAATGATCTCGTAGTCGTTCATCGAGTCGCCAAACGCCATGACCTCGTCGCGTCCAACGCCGTAATGCTCCGCAAGCTGCGCAATACCCGAGGCCTTCGACACGCCGGGCTGCATGGCATCGATCCATGCGTTGCCCGAGGGCGCAAAGGTAAAGAGCTGACCGAGTTCGCGCTGTAGCACGTACGCACTGTCCATAACGGCACCGTCGTCGCAAAAGATACTCGCTTTGATGATATTTACGCTGGGATCGGGCAGCTCCCAAATGCGCTCGGCATTGGGAAGGTCCTTATCAACCTCGCGCACGAACTTGCACTCGTCATCGAGCAAAAAGGACTTGGTTCGGTCAAAGAGCGCAAGATGCAGATTGGGAAACGTCGCGACTGCTTGGGCGAGCTTTCGAATCGCCAGGTGCGAATACACCTCGCGGTCCACCATCTTGCCGTCGGCGTAGACCTGGGCACCGTTAGCGGCGACAAAGTCCATCTTGTCGCGAACGGGCGCAAAGAACTCGCACAGGCGATCGTAACGACGACCTGACGATGCGGCGAAATGCACACCATGCTCGTGTAGCGCCAGAATCAGTTCGTAGGTCTCGGGAGGCACCTGGCCGTTTTCGTCAAGCAGTGTGCCGTCCATATCGGATGCAATCAGTTTAACCATAGAAAAGCTCCCTTCGGGCTTGTTGGAATCGAACGTGTATCCGATTCCAACGTACCCAAAGGGAGCTCAAATAAGACTCCGCGGGCGTAAACGTTACAAGGACCTGGCAAATAGCTCACACATGCCAGAGGTCCTACGGTCGCGGCGTCAGGCGACACGCCACCCCGACGGCCAGTCGTTTAAAAACGTCCCCGATGACTAGTCGGCGTAGGTGAAGGTCGTGACGTCGAACATGCCCTCGGGGCGGATGCGGAGCGTCGGGATGACCGGCAGGGGCAGGAAGATGATGCCCATAATGGGGTCGAGCGGCGGCTCAATACCCATGGCACGCGCCTTGACCATAAGGTCGTCGTGCTGCGCGGCAACGTCCTCGGCCGTGCCCTCGCTCATCAGGCCGCCGAGCGCCAGCGGAATACGAGCCACGACCTCGCCGTTGCGCACCAGCACGTGACCGCCCTGGCCCACGGCCTCGACAGCAGCCATCATATCCGCCGCATTGTCGCCCACCACGCACACGTTGTGCGAGTCGTGGCCGATCGTGGAGGCAATGGCACCGCCCGTGATGGTGAAACCGCGCACCCAGCCGCGACCGATATGCTTGCCGACGAGCCCCATGCCGGCGGGACCGTCGCCATCGGCACCCTCGGTCTGCAACGACACGCCGCGGCCATGGCGCTCGATTAGCATAATGCGGCGCAAGTCCTCGGCGCTCTCGGGACGAACCATGCCCGTGATAGCCATACCCGGGATGACATCGATAACGGCCTCGCCCGGCTTAAAGGCATAATCGAACACGTCAAGCGAAAGCTTCGGCAGCTTAACGGAAGCACGCAGCTCATCGGCAAGAGAGGCGACCTCGGCAGTCTCGGGTGCAATCTCGCCCACAAAGGTGCCGTCCTGCGCCACCAGAGCACCGGCGGCATAAACACGATGCGGAGCCTTGGCAAACGTCAGGTCATCGAGCAACAGCAGGTCGGCGCGTTTGCCCGGGGCGATCGCGCCACGGAGCTCATGCGGGTCGCGACAGCCGTGGTCCAGGCCAAATGCCTCAGCCGTGGAAAGGGACGCCATAGAGATAGCGACCACGGGGTCGATACCGGCCTCGATAGCCACGCGGCAGGCGTTGTCGATCATACCGGTCGAAAGCGCGTCGGAGGGAGCACGGTCGTCAGTTGCAAAGCAGCAGCGGCGGGCGCGGGCGGGGTTCTCCATCAGCATCGGGGACAAATTGGCCAGATCGTGGCTGCATGTGCCCTCACGCAGCATCACATACATGCCGCGGGACAGTTTATCGAGCGCCTCCTCGGGAATCGTCGACTCGTGGTCGGCGATAATGCCCGCTGCGGCATAGGCGTTGAGGTCCTTGCCGGCAACGAGCGGCGCATGGCCGTCAACCTGCCTGGACGGCGTCTGGTTGGCAGCATCGATGCGAGCACAGGTCTCGGGGTCGGCCATAAAGACGCCCGGCAGGTTCATCATTTCGCCCAGACCAAAGGCATCGCCTGGATGCTCGGCAAAAAACGCCTGCATATCGGCAGCAGAAATAACGGCACCGGCCTGCTCGTCGGGCAGCGCGGGCACGCACGAAGGCATCATGTACTTGATGGAGATGGGTGCGCGGCGGCCGTCCTCAATCATAAAGCGCAAGCCGTCGAGACCGGCAACATTGGCAATCTCGTGGCTGTCGGCAATGGCAGTGGTAGTACCGCGCGTCGCGGCCATGCGAGCATACTCGGCGGGACGGATGTTCGAAGACTCGATATGCAGATGCCCGTCAATAAAACCGGGAGCGAGATAGCGACCCTGGCAGTCGATGACCTCAGTTGCCTCGTAGGTGCCAGCGGCATCGTCGCGACCATCGTAGAGCACGCCGACGATTACACCGTCCTTGACGGCAACGCTACCGGGCGCCACACGCTGGCCATACACGTCGACGATCTGCGCATTGGTAAACAGCGTGTCGACGGGCACGCGGCCCTCGGCGGCCTCGATCACAGTCCTCATGACCTCAACGGACATACATACTCCTTTAACCGTAGAAAAAAGCTGCGGAGCGGACGAGCCTTCACCGCAGCAAGCCACTAGCCATTGTATGCCCAAACGATGGGTCAACAATACGCCTCTCCGCTTAACGGCACCGCCAAATGATCCCTCCGTCCCCATGGGATCGTCGTAACCAAAAAGGCCGCAGTCGGGATTCCCGGCTGCGGCCTTATTGCACTTGTGAGGTCAACTCGCTCGTTAGACCAACTTGAAGCCCTTGCGCTTGCCTACGGAGAGGGTGTCGCCCAGCTTGAGGGCGCTGGGGTCGATGTTGTAGCTCTTGGGAGCCACGGCCTTGCCGTTGATCTTGACGCCGCCGCCGTCGATGTCGCGACGGGCCTGGCCGGCGCTCGCCGAAAGGCCCAGGTCCTTGAGCAGGCCGGCGAGGTAGATCTGGCCCTCGTCGTTAACAGTCAGCTCAACGTGCTTCTCGGGGAAGTCGGCAAGCTGGCCCTCCTTGAACACACGGTCGAACTCGGCCTGAGCCTCGTCGCCGGCACCGGCGCCGTGGTAGGTGTCGCACAGGTCGCGACCCAGAGCGCGCTTGAGCTCATAGGGATCGGCAGAGCCGTCGGCCAGGGCGGCGTCGATCTTGTCGACCTCGGCCGGGGTGAGCGAACTGGCCAGACGATAGTACTTGCCAATCATCTCGTCGGGGATGGACATGGTCTTGCCGAACATATCCTTGGGCGCGTCGGTCAGGCCGATGTAGTTGCCATAGGACTTGGACATCTTGCGCACGCCGTCGGTACCCTCGAGCAGCGGCATGGTGAGCGCGATCTGCGGCTCCATGCCCATCTTCTCCATAAGCTCGCGGCCGGCGAGCAGGTTGAAGAGCTGGTCGGTGCCGCCCATCTCGACGTCGGCCTTGATCTGCACGGAGTCGAATGCCTGCATCACGGGGTACAGGAACTCGTGCAGGGCGATCGGCGTCTGGGACTGGTAGCGCTTGGTAAAGTCGTCGCGCTCGAGGATGCGGGCGACGGTGAACTTGGAGCACACCTGCAGCAGGCCGGCAAGGTCCATCGACAAGATCCAATCGCCGTTGTGCACGATGGTGGTCTTCTCGGGGTCCAGGATCTTCATGGCCTGGCTCACGTAGGTCTCGGCATTGGCCTCGATTTGCTCCTGCGAAAGCTGCGGGCGGGTGGAGTTCTTACCCGAGGGATCGCCGATTAGCGCGGTACCGTTGCCGATGATGAGGGTGACGTTATGGCCCAGGTCCTGGAACTGACGCATCTTGCGCAGGGGCACGGCGTGTCCCAGATGCAGGTCGGGGCTGGTGGGGTCGACGCCGAGCTTGATGTTGAGGGGCTCGCCCTTCTCAAGCTTCTTGCGAAGGTCGGCCTCGGGAACGATCTGCGCGGCGCCCGAGGTGATGATACGCATTTGCTCGTCAACAGACAGCATTGGGTATCCTCCTTTTGCTATAGCACCCTCGCCGAAAACGGCGGTGCTGGAAGTCCATAAACTCTCTTATGATAACAAACTGACGCGACGCAGCACCTACGACAGGAAAATCCTCGTCCTGCCGCATGCGTCAATGGCAACTGGCAGACGTGTACCGTCACGCTCGACCAGATAGCGTACCTGCCGACGACGCAAGCAGTCGCGGCAACGAACCTGTCCCGTCGCATCGGTGGCGCAGACGCCCTCGGCGGTCAGCAGGCAGTGCTCGCACACCATAAGCTCGGGACGGTCGGCGTCGACCGGACCCAAGACGCCGGGTTCAGCGGCCAGTTCGGCAATACGCTCCGCATCATTGCCGAGCAACTCCGCCGGCAAGCACACCCGCCCCGCACCGAGTCCGCGCAGCCAGGTAAGCGTGGCCCGATTCGCGCAGAACACCGGCGCCGCCACGTCAAACGTCACGCCCAGCTCGCGAGCGATCACCACCTGTCCCAGGTTGCGGCAGACGACGCGCCCGGCACGCTGTATCAGTGAGCGGGTCCAGTCAGCGTCACCCGTGCGGCACACCTCGTCAAGCACCACAACGGCGTCGGACAAATCAAGTTCTCCGCGCGGGTCGGCATCCATCAGCTGCCAAGCAAAAACCATGCGAGTGGGAACCGCGCACTCCACCAACTCCGTGGACGCACCGCCATCCACCGCAACGTCCTCAAAGGGCAGCACCTCAACGGCACGCGCAACGGGCGCAATCGCATCCGCCTCGGCCCGCATGCGCTCCAACACCGCCGCCGTCTGATCCAACACGCCGGCGCTGCGAATCAGGTACACCTCGCAGCCCGTGTCAACCTTACGCTTGCAATGCACGACGACGCGCTCCCCCGCTGCGGCATCCACCGGACAGGGCACCTGCGGCCAGCGCTTGGGCACATCGGGACGCGCGTCGGCACCCGGATAAAACCGGATCTCGAGCGTGTCACCCGCCGCCACGGCGGCGTCGAGCTCAACGGTCACCTCTTCGTGGCCCACAGCGACCAAGCGCCCCACGCGCACGCCCTGGTTAATCGCACGCTCAAAGCTCATCAGCTCGGCACCCGAACGCCCTCGCAGGTACGCATCGGTAAACCCACGGTTAAACGACCTTCCCAGCTCGCGCTCAAGCTCTTCCACGGCACCGGGGTCCCACGCGCCGTCGTACAGCATATCGAGTGCCCGGCGCCACACCCGCACCACGTTGAATACGTAATCGGGGTTCTTCATGCGCCCCTCGATCTTGAGCGACGCCACGCCGGCATCTACAAGCTCGGGCAGATGTGCAATACCCAGATAGTCGCGCGGGCACAGCAGGCGATCTCCCTCGACGGCGACAACGCTCTGCCCCGCCTCGTCCACCAGGTCGTACGCCAGACGGCACGGCTGCGTGCAGTCGCCGCGCATCGCCGAGCGCCCACGCCGCAGGGCCGAGAACTCGCACGCCCCCGAATAGCCGATGCAAATCGCACCGTGGCAGAATACCTCGATGGGCACGCCCGTGGCACATAGCGCCGCAATCTCGTCGACCGTCAGCTCGCGTGCCGTCGTCACGCGCTCGACCCCCAGCTCATCGGCGGCAAGTCGCACGGCGCCTTCGCTATGAACGCCCGCCTGCGTGGACAGGTGAATCTCGACCCCGGGAATCGCCGCGCGCAGCGCGCAGGCCAGCCCGGCATCGGCGACAATCAGAGCATCGGCGCCCAGCTCCAGTGCATGAGCTCCCAACGCCACCGCGTCGGACAACTCATCGTCAAACACGAACACGTTGAGCGTCACGTACACACGCACGCCATGGGCATGCGCCACGGCGCAGCCGCGCGCAAACTCGTCGTCGGTAAAACCGTGCGCACTAACACGGGCGTTAAAGCCGCCCAACCCCGCATAGATGGCATCGGCGCCCGCGGCGATGGCCGCAAACATCTGGTCGAGCCCGCCCGCCGGCGCCAGCAGCTCGGGCAGCGCCGCACCGGCAGCATCCAATCCAGTCTTGTGTTGTCCGCTCGGCCCCATCGCCCGAATCGCCATCGGCAAACTCCTTACCAAGGTATGCATTCACTCTGAAAAATGCCGTCTTCCAGCATACACGAGGCCTCGCGCGCCCCGTTTGGTTTATCGTGTAATAACTTATGTCCATCCTGCCCCGACGGCACATCCGCCGTCCGGCACGACATACCTGGAGGTCAATATATGGGTCCTCGCCAACGACAGGGACGCAGCCGTTCAAAGACGCATGCCCTGCCCATAATCCTGCTCTCGTTTTTGGGCTTTCTGCTGATTGCGGGCGTGGCATTTGGCATCGGCATGGTCGGCAACGTCAACCGCTGGCTGTCCGATCTGCCCGACTACACCGACGCCAACGCGTATCTGGTGAGCGAGCCCACCGAGATCGTCGACTGCAACGGCAACAAGATCGCAAGCTTCTACACGCAAAACCGCAAGTCCATCACCAAGGACGAGGTCTCCCCCTACGTGCTGCAGGGCACCGTTGACGTCGAGGACGAGCGCTTCTATGAGCACGGCGGTATCGACCTGTGGGGTATCGCGCGTGCTGCGGTGGCAACCCTCGGCGGCGGGCACGAAGGCGCCTCGACTATCACCCAGCAGCTGGTGCGCAACACCATCCTGCAGGAGGAGCAGTTCGACTCGACCATCGAGCGTAAGGTGCGCGAGGCCTACATCGCCGTCAAGATGGAGGACATGTACTCCAAAGACGAGATCCTCATGATGTACCTCAACACCATCTATTACGGCCACGGCGCCTACGGCATCGAGGCCGCAGCCGAGACCTATCTGTCCAAGAGCGCCGCCGACCTCACCCTGAGCGAGGCCGCGCTGCTCATCGGCCTTCCCAACTCGCCCTCGCAGTACGACCCCACGGTCAACCCCGACCTTGCGCTGTCCCGTCGCAACAAGGTCCTCGACAACATGTTGCGTCTGGGCCACATTACGCAGGAGGAGCACGATGCCGCACAGGCCGAGCCCATCACCCTCAACGTGACCGAAATCTCGGGCAGCGGCGTCGACGTATACTCGCAGCCCTACTTTGTCGCCTATGTTAAGCAGCTGCTGGAGCAGGAGTTCTCGACCGACGTGCTCTTTAAGGGCGGCCTGACCGTCAAGACCACCATCGACCCCACGATGCAGCAGGTGGCAGAGAATGCCGTTCGCGAGCAGCTCGACACGCTCTCGCTCGACGGCCTGGACATGGGCATGGTCGTCGTCGATCCCAAGACCGGCTACATCAAGTGCATGGTGGGCGGCTACGACTACAACGCCGACGAGAACCACGTAAACCATGCCACGGCCAAGCGTCCCGTCGGCTCCACCTTCAAGGCCTTTACGCTGGCAACTGCCATCCAAAACGGCATGAACCCCAACGTCACCCTCAACTGCAACTCGCCGCTCAAGGCCAAGGGCACCACGACCGAGGTCCAAAACTACGCCAACCATAGCTATGGCAACATCACGCTTAAGCAGGCGACGGCATACTCCTCCAACACCGGCTACATCCAGGTGGCGGAAGCCGTCGGCAACAGCAAGATCATCTCGCTCGTCAAAAAGCTCGGCATCGATCCCGCCAAGGACAACATCGAGGACGTTCCCGTCATGACCCTCGGCACTGGCTCGATCTCGCCGCTCGAGATGGCCGCCGCCTACGCGACGTTTGCCAACGGCGGCTACTATCGTCAGCCGATCGCCATCACCGAGATTGACTCTCGTACCGGTTCGGTGCTGTACCAGCACACGGACAATCCCTCACAGGTGCTTACCGAGGGCGAGGCCGCCGCGGTCACCGATGTTCTGTCCGGCGTCATGCAGGGCAGCGGTACAGGTGCTGCTGGCGCCCTGAGCGTCAACCAGCCCTATGCCGGCAAGACGGGCACCACCGACAACACCACCAACCTGTGGTTCTGCGGCTATACCCCGCAGCTGGCGTGCGCCCTGTGGACCGGCTATTCCGCAGGTGAGATCCCCATCCAAAAATACGGCACGGACCTGCTGGGCGACAGCACCAACCTGCCTGTCTTTAAGCGGTTTATGAACACCGTTCTGACCGGTACCGAGCGCGAGGAGTTTGCGACCGGAACGGCGCCCACCTACAAGAACAACAGCGTCTGGAAGTTCTACGGCACCAACAACGCCAAGAAGACGGAGAACGACGACAAGGACGAGAACGAGGACGAAGAGGAAACCACCACGACGACGACCACGACGACCACGACCACCGAGACCACGGGCGGTGACACCACCGGCGGCACCGGAACGACCGGTGGCTCGACGGGCGGCTCCACTGGTGGTTCGACCGGCGACGATGGCGGCACGCCTACGCCCACGCCTACGCCCACTCCCGACCCCTCGCCCACGCCTGACGATACGGTCGGCTAGAAATCATCCGGCCATAAGCAACAAGGCCCCCGAGCAGCTTATTAAACTGCTCGGGGGCCTTTTTAGTTTGAAGCGACCTGATGGGCGGTCTTTATACCGGCAGACAAAAAAAGGGGGTACCGACCAACGTCGATACCCCTTACAAGCCACTATGTCAGCGCGCACAGTGCCGAGCGCACGACCCGCACGCCTACTTGCGAGAATTGCTCAGCTTATTGATCAGCGCCTCGAGACGCTCGCCGTCCTCGGCCGTCTGGGCAATAACCAAAATCGTATCGTTGCCGGCAAGCGAGCCAAGCACATCGGGCAACTCTGCCGCATCAACGGCGGCGGCGATGCCGGAAGCCGTACCAGGCTGAGCCTTGATCATAACCAGATTATCGGTGCGCAGAACGCCCGTTACGAGCTCGGAAACCATACGCTGCAGGTGCAGGTCCTCTGCCAGAACATAGATACCCTCGGGGAGCTTACGCAGCCCCATATCGGCAATATCGCGAGAGACAGTCGCCTGCGTGCAATCAAAGCCCATAGCGCGGAGCTCATCGACCAGCACGCGCTGCGTGCGGACGTCCTTATTGCGCACAATATCTCTAATGGCATCCTGGCGCCCATTGCGTTTTTTAGCCATACAAACCCTCTCTCCAAAAGATGGCGGAGACAATCAATCAGTGATTGAATAGTTTAACGCTATTTGAAGGCTTTTGTGTATAAGAACGCATTTCGAAACAATTCTATGCAAATTTGTTTCGAAATGAGCCGTTTAGGCGGTTTTTGTGCCCGTCCGGTTAAGAAAAGCTGCCAGATGCGTACACATCACGCAGCGCGCGGGCTTGGCGCTGGCAATCGGCCCAAACAACAGACCGAGTCCCCGATGGTTGTCCTTGAGCGCGGCGACCATCTGACGGGTTCGAGGCGCATCGAGCATATCACGCATGCGGGCGGAACGCTCGATTGACGACACCCCATGCGGGCTCAGACACAAATTCTCGATGCAGGCGACCAGTCCGGCAAAGTAGAACTTTTGGCTTGCCAGCTTGAGCCGACCACCGCTATCTGCTTCCGAGAGTGAGTCCGCAAGCTCGTCGAGCGCTCGGGTGTCATCGGATACCTTGGCATACATGGTGGGATCAAAGGCATCTGTAAGCTTAGGTGCCGCCGCGTGGAAACAAGCGTCGCCGCAGCCGGACACGCATCGTGCCTGCGAGAGCGCATATGCCATAAACCCAACTGTGCGAAACACCTTGTCGCACAAAAGGCATGCCTCAAACAGCGAGCGGCTGTACATCACGCCAGAGGTCTGAACGACAAGGCCGCCTAAAATCAACTGAGGCAGCCAGGCCACCATCGAGGATTTGCTATCAATGGAAATATGAGTAGCATCCGAGACGCGCGAATGGCGCTCTCGATGTGCATCATAGCGGTCGAGCGACACCGTGGGGAACACTATGTCTGCCGCAGTATCGCACGCGATATCGACCATCTTGGAAAGGGACTGCGGAGCAAACCACTCATCGGCGTTCATAGCGATGATTTGAGAGCCACGCGAGGCAGCAAAACCGGCACGAAGACAAGCACCGCGCTTCGCGTCCTCGACGTCAATCAAATCAATATGGATGTCCCTGTCGGCAGCAACTTGAAGCGAATGGCGCACACCGGGCGCAGCATCGCGGCAGACAACGACAATCTGCAAATCGTAGAGGTCTTGGTTCTGGATACTCTCGAGCGCACGCATCGCATAGCTGGGCGAACCTTCTACCACAAGGATCACCGAAAGTCGCGGATGCGAGCCACGTCGAACCAAGTTATCCATCCTCTCGACAGCAATGAATCAAACCGTGGTTCATGGTACACCCCAGCAATAAAAGCAATGAGACACCGGTTGTATTGCACGCCAAGAACAGATGTTGAACACGCGCAGCCCACAGATGACGGGTGTCGACGCACGACGCGTCGAGCCCTCCCCTAGTCGAGCACGACGAGCTCGGCGGGATCGTAATCCACGCCCATAAACGTAAGGCCGCAGGCAGGAGCCGTGGGTCCCGCAGCGGTACGGTCGCAAGCATCGATGACCTCGCGCATCCACTCGGGTTCACGGCGATGCATGCCGATCTCCACGAGCGTGCCCACAATAGTGCGCACCATCGAAT
>CAUASQ010000055.1 GCA_958431945.1 uncultured Collinsella sp.
GTCGCTAAAGACCTCGCGCATGCGCATGTTCTGCCAAAACATGATGACCGCAAACGCCGCCGTCACCACGGCCATAGCGAGCGCCAGCACCGGGGCGATGGTAAATAGGATCACAAACGAGCCGATAATCTCGATGCCGCAGATGATGATCCACTCGGGCACGTGGTGTGCCGCCTCGCAGATATCGAACAGGTCGTTGACCACGCGGCTCATCATATCGCCCGAGCTGTTGCGGTCAAAGT
Source organism: uncultured Collinsella sp. (assembly GCA_958431945.1). Lineage (GTDB taxonomy): Bacteria > Actinomycetota > Coriobacteriia > Coriobacteriales > Coriobacteriaceae > Collinsella. The sequence continues at coordinate 243 of CAUASQ010000055.1, forward strand.
ACGCAAAGCTAAAGCGCTCATACTGGTCAAACAGGTCCTCGCGCATTTTGGACTCCATACGCGCGCCCATCACGTGACCCCAATAGCTCACAAAATAGCGGCAGGCGCAGCGGACGGCATACATCAGCACCAAGCCCACCGCAATCATGCCGAGCGCCTGCATAATGACAGCCTGACCCTGAGTAAAGAGCCCACCGGTCAAATTGCGCAGGATAATGGGGAACGCCAGGTCAATGGCGGCAAGCACCAGAGCACAAACAGTATCGGCAACAAAAAGCCCCATCTGGGGCTCGTAATACGAGAGAAACCTTTTAAACATGCAATCCTCGAAGAGAAATAAATAGCGTGAGAAATCCGGTTGAACCGGTCAGGCTGAAAACAAAGCGTCCCAACAAGCATAACGCCGATGTTCTGGCAGCGTCAGCGAAAACGTCCCTAAGCGAGCAAGGTGCCTTGAAAGAGGAGCGACGCGTACTTCGGTACGCGACCGACGATTGAACGCCAGATTGCCGCTTAGGGGCGTTTGCAGCGTCGACTCGTTACGCGGTTTGGTAAAACCGCGTAACCTAGAGCTCCGCACCCCCAAGGCGATGCGCGATGCTATCGCAGGCCAAGGCGCCCACGACGGTCTTGGCGTCTTCGATCTTGCCGTCGAGCACGGCGTCGATCAGCTCGTGCAGCGGCACCAGGTCCACGTTGACAAACTCGTCATCATCGGGGTTGGGCGCATCAAACTCGAGCTTGGTAGCCAAGTAGATGTGGATGATCTCATCGCAAAAACCGCAGGACGTGACAATCGACGTCAAAAAGCGAATGCGACCAGCCCTAAAGCCCGTCTCCTCATGCAGCTCGCGTTTGGCGCAATCGAGCGGGTCCTCGCCTGGATCGAGCTTGCCGGCGGGAATCTCGACCGTCACGCGGTCGATAGCGGTGCGGTACTGACGCACCAGTACGATCTTGCCGCTCTCGGTCAGCGCCACAACGGCCGCCGCACCCGGATGGCGAACGATATCGCGGGCGCTGCGGCGACCGTTGGGCAGCTCAACCTCAAGACGGTGGACGTCGAGGATCTTGCCCTTCCAGGCGCACTCCTCCGAAAGAATCTTCTCGTGCAGCTCGGCATCGTGCGGGTCGTCGTCGCCCAGCACCAGCGCCGGCTCGTCAGCGACCTCGCCGCCAGGCTCGCCCTCGGCGTGCCCATACATGCGGCTGTCCTCTTCGACGATCTGCGCATCCACGAGCTCTTCGTTCTTCTCGTCCATCCGTCTCATTCCTCTCGGATTTTAGGCATCCCAGGCGTCGCGGCCGCGCAGCGCGCGCAGGCCGATGTCGTGGCGCAGGGTCTTGCCTTCAAAATCAATCTTCTCGCAGGCCTCGTAGGCAAGGTTGCGAGCGTTCTCGAACGTGTCACCCAGAGCGGTCACGGCAAGCACGCGGCCACCATTGGTCACGAGCTGGCCGTCCACCACGGCAGTGCCCGCGTGGTACACGGTCACGTTCTCCATGACCTCGGCATCGGCGATACCGGTGATGACCTTGCCCTTCTCGTAGCTGCCGGGATAGCCCGCGCTCGTCAGGACAACTGCCACAGCCCACTCGTCACGCCAGTCGAGCTCAATCTGATCGAGCTCGCAGTTGGCGCAGGCGAGCATGACCTCAACCAGGTCGTTCTTAAGGCGCGGCAGCACGACCTGCGTCTCGGGGTCGCCAAAGCGGGCATTGAACTCCAGCACCTTGGGGCCGGCAGGCGTGAGCATAAAGCCACCATACAGGCAGCCGCGGTAGTCGATGCCCTCGGCAGCGAGCTCGGCAACGGTCTGCTCCATGACCTTCACCATGGTGGCGTGCTCCTCGTCGGTCACGATGGGCACCGGGCTGTAGACGCCCATGCCGCCGGTGTTGGGGCCCTTGTCGCCCTCGAGGGCGCGCTTGTGGTCCTGCGAGGTGGCCATGGGGCGCACGGTCTTGCCGTCGGTAAAGGCGAGCAGCGAGCACTCGGGACCAACGAGCATCTCCTCGATAACCACGGTGTTGCCGGCATCGCCAAAGGTGCCGCCAAAGCACTCGCGCACGGCCTCCTCGGCCTGCTCAAGTTCGGTCGCCACGATAACGCCCTTGCCCGCGGCAAGGCCGTCGGCCTTCACGACCAGCGGAGCGCCCTGCTCGCGCACGTGGGCGAGAGCCGAAGCCTCGTCGGTAAACGAACCATAGGCTGCCGTCGGAATGCCCGCACGCTCCATGAGCTGCTTGGAGAACAGCTTGGAACCCTCCATCTGGGCGCCCTCGGCACCTGGGCCAAAGCAGGGAATACCCGCCGCGCGCACGGCGTCGGCCACGCCCGCCACGAGCGGAGCCTCGGGGCCAATTACCACGAGTCCGCATCCGTGGCTCTGCGCAAACGCCGCCACGGCCGCAGGATCGCAATCGTCGAGAACAACGTTCTCGCCACAGCTCGCGGTGCCGCCGTTGCCCGGCGCGATGTAGAGCTTGCCGGCGCGCGGTGATGCTGCGAGCTTAGCTGCCAAAGCATGCTCACGGCCGCCGCTGCCCAACAACAGGATGTCGATGGTTTGAGTGTCCGCCTTCAAGGGTGCCTCCTCTATGGATGAATGGCCCGCTCCGCGCGAGCCCTTTGCAAGCAAATATACCCCTCGGCCGCCCGTCCAGGCTGCAAAGGGGTATATCGCAATAACCAAATAGTCCCGATTACTTCCAGAATCGGTTGATGATCTGCTCGCGACCAGCGCCAACGCCAATGAACGTCACGCGGGTGTGTGCCAGATCCTCGATAAACGCCACGTAGTCCTGAGCCTCTTGCGGCAGCTCATCAAAGCTGCGACAACCGGTGATGTCGCACTTCCAACCGGGGAGTTCCTCGTAGATGGGCTTGGCATGCTCAAAGCGCACCTGATGCTCGGGCACGCTGGTGTAGCGCTCGCCGTCGACGTCGTAGGCCACGCACACCTTGATGGTGTCGAAGGCCGAAAGCACGTCGAGCTTGGTCAGGGCGATATCGGTGAGGCCGTTGACGCGCGAGGCGTAGTTGGCGATGGGGCCGTCGAACCAGCCGCAGCGACGACGGCGACCGGTGGTCACGCCGTACTCATAGCCCTCCTCGGTCAGCGTGTGACCGGCCTCGGACTCATAGGAAAGCTCGGTGGGCATGGGGCCCGAACCAACGCGGGTGATATAGGCCTTCATGACGCCCAGCACGCGGTCGACGTTCTTCATGCCCACGCCGGAGCCGGTGATGGCGCCGCCGGCGGTGCAGTTGGAAGACGTCACGTACGGATAGGTGCCGTGATCGATGTCGAGCAGCGTCGCCTGGGCGCCCTCAAACAGCAGGTCCTTGCCCTCATCGATCATGTTGTTGAGCAGCAGGCTCGTCTCGGTGATGTAGGGACGCAGGCGCTCGGCCATGGGCAGGTACTCGTCGCAAATCTGGTCCACGGTGTAGGTGGGCAGGTTGTAGATGAGCTCGAGCTCGGGGTTCACGCGGGCAAGAGCGGTCTCCAGCTTGTCGCGGAACAGTGCCTCGTCCAGCATGTCCTGCATGCGCAGGCCAATGCGGGCCATCTTGTCCTGATAGCACGGACCGATGCCGCGCTTGGTGGTACCGATATTCTTCTTGCCGAGCTTCTGCTCAAAGGCGCCATCCAGATCGATGTGGTACGGCATGATGACATGCGCGTTGCCGCTAATCTTGAGGTTCTTGGTGGTGATGCCGTCGGCCTCGAACATGTCGATCTCCTCAAGGACAACCTTGGGGTTGACGACGCAGCCGTTACCGATCACCGACACGTGGTCGGAATACATGATGCCGGAGGGCACCTGGTGCAGGCCGTACTTCTTGCCGTTGACGACGATGGTGTGGCCGGCGTTGTTGCCGCCCGAGTAGCGCACGACGGCATCGAAGTCGCCGGCGACCAGGTCGCAAATCTTACCCTTGCCCTCATCGCCCCACTGGGCACCGACCAAAACGGTTGACGGCATGTTTACTCCTTACATTCATGGACTGTCTACGCGCCACGCCGGCACGCAGAAGCACAAAACATTCCCAGTATACCCGTGCAACGGGCGCCTGTCCTACTCCTCGGCATGTGCCCCATCAAGCTCATAGAACTTGGTGGATGCCGGCAGGAACATCAGGTCGACGTCGCCGATCGGGCCCGAACGGTTCTTGGCCACGACGATACGCGTAACGCCCTCGTCGGGTCGATCGTCGCGCGAGGCTTCGGCCTCATCGGCGGAGCGGTCCAAGAACATAACGATATCGGCGTCCTGCTCGATGGAGCCCGATTCACGAAGGTCGGAAAGCTGCGGGCGCTTGCCGGTACGGGATTCGACCTGACGCGAGAGCTGCGACAGCGCGATGAGCGGGATCTTGAGTTCCTTGGCCATGATCTTCAGACCACGCGACATCTCGGAGACCTCGACGGTACGGCTCTCGGAGCGGCGTCCCGGCGGAGGACTCACCAGCTGCAGGTAGTCCAGGATGATGATGGCCTTCTCCTTGTTGTGGAGCATGCGGCGGCTCTTGGCGCGAATCTCGGTCACTGTGGTGCCGGGCGTATCGTCAATCAGAATATCGAGCTTGGACAAGGTCTGCGTGGCCTCGTTGATATTGGCCCACTGCTCGGGGCTAATGCGGCCCATGCGGAAGTCACTGATCGAAATCATGGCGTAGGCGCAAATCAGACGCTGGGCAATTTCCTTGCCCGACATCTCCAGCGAGAAGAAGCCGACGGTATAACCGGCCGCGGCAGCGTTGAGCGCCAGATTCAGGGCGAACGACGTCTTACCCACAGCAGGGCGGGCGCCGATGATGATGAGCTGGCCCTCGCGAAAACCCATGAGCATGCGGTCGAGCGACGGGAAGCCCGTGGGCACGCCCGCAGCCTGGCCGCCTGCCTGGCACACTTCCTCGGCCTCGTTATAGGCCTCGACCATAAACTCGGTCAGCGTCTTGTAGCTCGACTTGACCTCGCGCGCCGTGACCTTGAGCAGCTTGCTCTCGGCCAGCTCCACGACCTCTTTGGTGTCGGTGGGGGCGTTATAGGCCAGCGCGTTGATCTCGTTGGTAGCGCCGATCAGCTCACGCAGCATCGAATCGCGGCGAACGATAGCGGCATGGTGCTGCCAGTTGACGAGCGACAGGGTCTGACCCATCAACTCCAAAATGTACGCTTCGCCGCCCACGGCATCGAGCTTGTTGATGCTTCGCAGGTAATCGATCAGCGAGATGGAGTCGATGGGAATGCGGCTATTGTACATATCGACCATCGCGGTATAGATGGTCTTATGAATGGGCCGGTAGAAGTCATCGGGCTGCAGCTCGACCTGGGCCTCTTCGACCACCTCGGGCGATAGCAGCATAGCGGCCAGTACATTGGCCTCTGCATCTTGGTTTTGGGGAAGACCCAACTTTGAGCCACGGTCCTCAACCGTCAGCCCGGTCTCCCTATCGTCATATGCCATGAGCATCCTCATTCATATCGCTTGCGAGCATCCATAGTATCAGCCACGGTCCCAAAACGCGCCGCGCGCCGCCAATCATCACCGAACCAAACGGATGAACGGTCCTGTATATAGGACTTCGACGCAACGTTCACCATGACACTCACTCAGCGCAAAAAACAAAAGGGCGCCCTGGTTTCCCAGAGCGCCCTTCTTAGAACAAGATTGTTGCGTTGCAGCAAATGCTACTCGGCAGCAGCCTCAGTCTCGACCTCGGCGGTCTCGGCCTCGGCGACCTCAGCGGCCTCCTCGACCTCAGCCTCGGCAGCGAGCTCCTCGGCGGTAACGCCGACGAGAACGACAACCTCGGCCTTGATCTCGCGGTACAGCGAGATGGCAACGGTGTGGGCACCGGCAACCTTGATGGGCTTACCGAGCTCGACGCGCTTGCGGTCGATGTCCATACCGAGCTGAGCCTTGATGGCATCAGCAATCATAGCGGCGGTAACGGAGCCAAAGAGGATGCCCTCGTCGCCGACCTTGACGTCAACGGTGACCGTCTTGCCCTCGAAGGCAGCCTTGGTCTCGTTGGCGGTAGCCAGACGGACGGCCTCGCGCTTGGCGATGTTGTTGCGACGCTCGTCAAGCTGCTTGAGGTTGCCCTTGGTGGCGGCAACAGCGAGCTTCTTGGGGAACAGGAAGTTCTCAGCGTAACCCTGAGCGACCTCTACGACGTCACCCTCGCCGCCCTTGCCCTTGATCTCATCGAGAAGAATAACCTTCATGATGCGTCTCCCTTCTTAGCCGCGGTCGCGGTTGCCACGAGAGGAAACCACGGGGACGGTGTACGGCAGGAGAGCCATCTCGCGGGCGCGCTTGATGGCGTTGGCGATGTCATGCTGATGCTGCGTGCAAGCGCCAGTGACACGACGGGGCTTGATCTTGCCACGGTCGGTCATGTACTTACGGAGAAGCTGAGTGTCCTTATAGTCGATGAACTCAGTGTTCTCCTTGCAGAACTGGCAGTACTTACGACGCGGCTGACGTGCAGAAAAATCATTAGCCATGTCAAAATACCTTTCATTTGGCAACTTCGGCGAACCGAAGCCGCCTCTCACTCAAAAATAGGTGAACAACCCTTAGAACGGGATGTCCTCATCGTAGACGTCGACCGCGGGCGGCGTAGCCACCGGTGCGGCAGGACGTGCTGCGGGCGCGGGAGCTGCGGGGGCGTAACCGCCCTGGTCGTAGCCACCCTGGCCACCACGGGAGCTCATAAACTCGATCTCATCGACGATGACCTCAAGCTTGCTCCTGCGCTGACCGTCGCGCTCCCAAGAGCTGTAGCGCAGCTTGCCCTCGATCGCGACCTTGTTTCCCTTTGCCAGGAAACGGCTCACGGCCTCGGCGCGGGTGCCGAACATAGTGCAGTCGACAAAGTTGGGATAGTCCTCCCACTCGCCAGTCTGCGCGTTACGGCGACGATCGTTCACGGCGACGCCAAAGGACAGAACCTGGGTTCCGCCGGCGGTGGCGCGCAGCTCGGGATCGCGGGTGAGGTTACCGGTGATGTTCACTCGATTGATGCTCATAACTCACTACTTCCTCTTGGGGCACAAGCCCAGTCCAAAACGACAGTCTTACTCCTGGTCGTCGCGACGGACGATCATGTGGCGGACCACAGCGTCGGTGATGCGCAGGACGCGATCAAGCTCGGCGATCTGGGTAGGATCTGCGTGGAAGTTGATGAGGGTGTAGTCACCATCGGTGAGGTCGTTGATCTCGTAGGCGAGCTTGCGCTTGCCCCACTCGTCAACGGAGTCGACCTTGCCAGCGCCCTCAGCGATCGTGGTATCGATACGCTTCATAACAGCGAGACGAGTCTCGGGGTCGAGCGACGGGTCAACAAAGAACAGCAGTTCATAAGCCTTCATATTGTCACCTCCTCTGGGCAAATGTGGCTTCAGGTCGTGAAGGTGCGCCTGAAGCAGGAAAAGACTTGGTAATAATATCTTTCAACCTCCCATGCCGCAAGAATATGCAGCTACAACCTCATGACCTCCACATATGCCCATACTCGCACGACGTTTCATGCGCATTCCAACCAAATGCTGACCAAAAGCTTGACGGATCTATGGACAAGATACGGTGCCGTGGGGACAAACCAAATCAAACTGCAGGCCAGCAATTGCAAGGCTGTGGTCGCAAAATGCATACCAGTGGCTCACAACACCGTTCAAAGATTTTTAAAATTGCTGCCGCGTCGTCTATAAATACCTATTTTGAACAATTTGTTGCATGCAGCCATGCTGGTCAGAGACCGTTTTTGGCCTCCTAAATCCCGTCACGAAGCCAAGCGTTTCAAAAAATGCCAACTTTTCTGTTTGCACTTTGCGATTCCTCGTGTATACTGACTTTCGCATTTAACGGAGAGTTGTCCGAGTGGCCGAAGGAGCACGATTGGAAATCGTGTAGGCGTCAAAAGCGTCTCCAGGGTTCAAATCCCTGACTCTCCGCCAGTTAATTCCAAAGCAGGCCTTCGAGCCTGCTTTGTTTTTACCCCACGCGGAGGGGTGGCAGAGTGGTTGAATGCGGCGGTCTCGAAAACCGTTTGGCCTGTATAAGGTCACGAGGGTTCGAATCCCTCCTCCTCCGCCATTAGATGGTATGAGCCCCAGCAATGGGGCTTTTTTCTTTTTGAGCACATTTCAATAACGCGCAGGAGGAGGGATTCGAACCCGCCAGGGCGCGGAGCGTAAAGAAAACGCGCCCGTGGCGCGTTTTTAGCGCAGCGCGGTCGGCGTAAGCCGACCGGATAAATTTTGAGCGAAGCTCAAAATTTGGACATCCCTCCTATTCAGCCACGCCCCCATCGCGTTCAGCATCAACCCAGATCCCCAAACATGGTACCTACGCCCCCACCCAATCCCGACCGTTTACCGAGCAATAGGGTCGCCACACCCGCCGACCATGTACTATGTACGGGCATTGTCTAAACTCGCAATCAGAAGGACCCCATCTTGCCCGTCGTCGCCGCTATGACCGTTACTTCACACGCTTCGGATGCCATGGTCGCTATCCCATTTTGGCTCGAGATGTTCGCCGTTGTCGCGGCATCGATCTCGGGCGTGCTGGTCGCGCGCGAGCACAAGCTCGACCTGGTGGGCGCGGTCGCGCTCGCGGTGGTCTGCGGTCTGGGCGGCGGTCTTTTGCGCGATATGACACTCCAGGTGGGCAACGTCTACATCCTCAACCAACCAATGGCGTTACCGCTCTCCATCGCCACGGCGGCCATCATCTACATTTTCCCGGCAATCGTCGACAAGCCCGAAAAACTCATTCCCCTGCTCGATATCATCTCGGTGGGTATTTATGCGGCAACCGGCGCAGACAAGGCGCTGGTCTACGGCTTTGCGCCCGCCGTGTGCATCATGATGGGCTTTTTCACCGCCGTTGGCGGCGGCATGCTGCGCGACGGCTTCATGGGCGTGGTACCGGGCATTTTCCAACGTACGAACTTTTATGCCATCGCGGCCATTGCCGGATCGACAAGCTATGTCTGCCTCGTCATGAGCGGCCTCGTGAGCAATGTCGCCGCGCTGGTCGCATGCGTCGTCGTGACCATGGGGCTGCGTTGGCTATCACTGCGCTTTGACATCAAAAGCCCCACCGAGGAAGATATCGCGCGCTTTTTGCACCGTAAAAAGTAGATAGCACGGCACGACCCTTCGAAATGCAACCGAGAGGTTCTTTTAGAGCGCCCGCGCGTTGGGTACCCTGTTAGATACCTATCGAGCATCTAACGAAGGATTCACTATGCCTTGCAACCAAGTACCGTCGACCCGGCGCCGTGAAGCGCGGGCCCACATCACCCTCATCTTCGCGCTGATTGCGCTCGCGCTCACCGCACTCCCCACGACGTCGTTTGCCGGCACCGACACTGCGGGCAACGTGCTTGCAACCGAAGTTGACTCAAATCCGTCTGGCGTCGAGGGCGACCTGTACTGGGCCGGCCAAAGCCTCAACCTAGACGATGCCTCCATCGACCGTGACATTATCGCGGCGGGCGAGAGCCTGTCAATTCGCGACTGCACCGTAGGCGGCGCCGTTCGTCTGGCAGCGCGCACCATCGATATCGCCAAAACCGCAATCGATGGCAGCGTGACGGTGGCAGGCCAGCACGTCGTGCTCAACACCGATAGCACCGCCAACTGTTTTTACGCGGCAGGCGAGACGGTCGCCCTGCGCGGCTCCGTCAAATCGGCGGCGCTTGCCGGCGACACCGTAACCATCGACGGCACTGTCGATGGCGATGTCGAAGTCTGGGCCGACAAGCTCATCCTGGGCAAAAACGCCCGCATCACCGGCACCGTGAACGCTCACGTCTCCGAGGACCCCGAGCGTGCCGCGGGAGCCGAGGTCGGCGCGCTCAAGATCGACCGCACCGAGAACGAGAACACCTCTACGGTTAACGACACCATCGGCGGCATCGTGGCCGCAGCCCTGTCGACTTGCTTTATCGCCCTGTTGCTCGAGCTCGTCTTTCCGCGTGCGACCGCCAGTGCCGCCGGAATGCTCCACCAGCGTCCCACGCCCCTGTGGGTGAGCGGTCTTTTGGGCACGATTGCTATCGTCCCCGCCGTCCTGCTGCTGATTATCTCTATCGCCGGCCTGTCGCTTGCCGGAGCCCTCATGTGCGGTGTTATTGGCATCGCGCTGGTGTCGAGTGCCTTTGCAGGGTGCGCGATCGCGCGCATGGTCGGACACAGCCAGAACCGCTACGCCATGGCGGCCGCCGGCGGCGTGATCGCAGGTGCACTTACGGCAATCCCCCTCGTAGGCGATTTCATCAGCGGCGTGGCCTTTGTCTTCACGCTCGGCTATGTTATCCAGATCATCTGGCGCAACGCTCACCTCAAGTCGCAACAGCCGGCTAATACGCCGGAACTCCCCACCGCCTAGCCGCCAACCACCACAAAGGGGACAGGCACCTTTGTGGTGGTGCAAGCGAACCTGTCCCCCTTGCACCAAAAAGGGCGCCGACCATCGCGGTCGACGCCCTTTCTTATTGGCGGTTATAAGCCCCAGCGCTTATTTGTTGAC
>CAUASQ010000056.1 GCA_958431945.1 uncultured Collinsella sp.
CTTAGGCGGATTCGAAGCAGCCATAAGACCCTCCCATGAACAATCCGGCCCAACAAGCCCGGATGAAACACGTGCTACATCAGTATACAGGGGAGTGGGGTAGCGGGGTACAAGCGCGCCAGCGGCAAACCGAGAGCATCAACAATGTGCCTCCGCTCTATTTGGACGATGGTACGTGGGTCATTAAGTACTCGGTTCAAGCGCCGGGTACCGTTGGTTTTCGAAACCAGAATTACAACCGTAAAATGCTCAACTGCATGGAATGTGACGTCCCGGTCGGAGTCATATTTGCAACCGAGGTGGGCTATAAGGTGCTCGGCCTTGCGTTTGTTGAGCGGTTCGAGCCCGAAAACGGATGGTTTGTTCTGCACGGTCCTGTTCATAAAGGCGGACCGGACCCTCGTTTTGCGCCCGACATGAGTTATCTGAAGCACATATCCGTCGATATTGAGTTTGCCGGACAGGGTGCGACCGACGATGAAATTTGGCTTTGGCGGTCTTTTACGATCGTGCTGTTTGATCGGATCGCGTGGCGATGCAATCTCGCACACGCCTGCCGGTGCATGCTCTTCCTGATTTGTATAGCGAGAGGGGAGCGAACGTGAGCTGGCGAGGCGATATTGCGATGGGGAAGTACGGAAAACTGCCGTGCGCCCTTATAGACAACAAAATGTTTCCGAGCGTAGAAGTTGATTGCGGGTCGTTTGTCGTCGCCTGTCCTTGCTGCGGCTCGCAAATACCGTGCCTCGACATTCGGTTCATCGATGCGTGCGACAGACTTAGCGACGAAGTGAGAAAACGGACAGGCGTTCATATGCCGGTGTATCAGGAGAAATGCCCTGTTTGTGGCCTCGATATCGTGTACGACGCCGGCGACGAGGGATAGGTGATGCGGAGGAGCTGGCTGTGAAGGCATCTCTGTCCCTATAAATAAATCCCCTCACCGAGCTGCCTGTGGAACTCGGCGTGATGGTCGCGTGCCCAGGTAAAGAGCGCCTGGTCAAAGTCGGTACGCGCGGCCGGGACGCCAAAGACGCCGGCAACTTCGACGCGCACAAACTCCAGTGCCGGCAGCTTGTTGATGGCAGTGAGGGCAAACGGGGACGAGGGCTCCTCGAACAGATAGCGGCTGCCTTGCAGCGCGTCGCAACTGGTGCACGTGTTGCCGAGCGACGGGGCTTTGGAGGCTCGCGCGCCTACGGGCTTGTAGCCGCAGCGCTTATGAAGGTAGTCGCGGATCTCGCCCGGCACGCAGCCAAGAGCGGGCACGATGGCGAGTGCGTTGGCGTTGGCCGTGTCGATGGCAATGTGCCCGGCTTCGTTGGGCGCGTGCGCGATGGCGATGCTCTCGTCGTTATCGGCTCGATAGGGAATGCCGAAGGCCGCGACCGAGGTCTCTTTGTGACACTTCCAGCACTCGCGCTTGCCCAGTACTAGATATATATACGGTGCTGAGGGGTCGGATCGGTCAACACCGGGCAGCCACTCGGCAAAGGGCTCGGGGTTGACGCCGCTGGGTACATACCAGATCTTCTTGGTCCGGTCCCATTTGGCGCCCAGCGCCTTGGCTTCTTCTTTGTGCGAAAAGGGGACATCGAGCTCGGTGCGCATGGCGGCTCCTTGGTGCTGCAGGTGCAAGTGGCCCAAGGATACCGCAGGGCGCAGACATCGCGGCGTTTTGCTGAGAAGTTGCGGTGCGGACTGATTGGTTATGCCGATGGATAGATCGGCAAGTAGATGGTCGGCTTTTGGCTAGTTGGGCGGTTGGAGCTGCCAGCTAATTTGGCGACATAAAACAAAACAGCCCAGAGGACATAGCCTCTGGGCTGCGAACATTTGGTGGGCGTTAGAAGATTTGAACTTCTGACCTCTTCCGTGTCAGGGAAGCGCTCTCCCCCTGAGCTAAACGCCCGATCAAGGGTGCGCAAGCGCGCAAGGGATAATATAACGGAGCCTGAACTCGGTGGCAAGAACATTTTTAAAAATCGCTTACATTGTGGAATTCGGGGGCTTCGTCATAGCCATTTCAAAAGAGCCTGCTGCCGCGATTTGGCTGTCGCATAATGCAAGGCCATTGCGGTATCGAGCTATGGAAAGACACCTGCGGAATTGTCCTACCGATAAGCGGACAAGCCTCCAGCTGGTGCCTTCGCCGTGGTAAGGTAAGCCGAATTGCTTCCAGACTGTTTCGGGGGAGTGGAATGAGCAAAGAGTGTGTCGAGCAGGTCGAAGGCGCAGGGGCTTCGGTGCCGATGACCGATATATCGAACATTGATGTGCCCGAGGGCACCGACGAGCTCAGCCGTAGCACCCGCCGCGCCTGGCGCGACCGCCTTAACGATGCGTCGTCGCGCAAGATGATCACGGGCGTCTTGGCTACGCTGGTGGGCGGTTCGTTTTGGGGCTTCTCGGGCACCAGCGCGAGCTTTCTGTTCGATACCTACCACGTCGACACCTTGTGGCTTATGAGCGTGCGTCAGATTCTCGCCGGTCTACTCTTTATGGCCGTGGTTGTTACGCGCGACCGCGAGCGCCTGATTAAGCTCTGGACCACACCCGCCGATCGTAAGCAGCTGCTGCTCTTTACCGCCTTTGGCCTGCTGTTCAACCAGTTTTGCTATCTTTCGGCCGTGCGCCTGACGAACGCCGGAACCGCGACGGTGCTCCAGTGCCTGCAGCTCGTTATCATCATGGGCTACACCTGCGTGATCGATCGCCGCATGCCGCGTACTCGCGAAGTCATCGGCATTGGCCTAGCTCTGGGTGGAACCTTTTTAATCGCCACCGGCGGCGACCCCACCAGCCTGAATATCTCGCCGCTTGGCCTGGCAGCAGGTCTTATGTGTGCGGTCAGCGCCGCGTGTATGGCGGTGATTCCCGCCAAGATCCTGCCCGAATACGGTAGCCCCATCGTCACGGGCTCGGCAATGCTCACGGCGGGCGTGGTCTCGTGCGTCTTCGTGCAGCCCTGGGCGCATATGCCGGCGCTCGATGCCGCCGGTATCGAGGCGCTCGCGGTGTTCGTGGTTATCGGCTCGTTTTTTGCTTACATGCTCTATATGCAGGGCGTTAAGGACATCGGCTCGGTGCGTGCGAGCCTCATCGGAACTGTGGAGCCGGTTTCGGCGACCATCACCAGCGCCGTTATGCTGGGCACGGTGTTTTTGCCGACCGACCTTATCGGCTTTGCCATGATCATCGTGATGATGTTCCTCACGGTGTAGTTGACGCCGCCGCCAAGACAGAAAAGGTGTTGTGCCGCATTTTCGCCAATTGATGTCCGTGTCTGGAGTTTAGCTGTCGATGCTCAAAATGCCATAAACTAGTAACGTCATGGACTTTTTCATTGCGACTCAATTGCGAGGATTTCTTTATGGCTGGTAATCACTTTAAGGGCGGCGATAGCGGCCGTCCTGCAGTTCCGCCGCGTCCGAACGGGGCTGGTAAGGCCGGCACGCCGGGCGGCGCTGGACAGGGCGGTTCCGGTAAGCGCGTGTCCCCGGGCGAGACGGCGATGTTTACCGCTCTGTACGAGCAGTCTCAAAAGGCAAAAAAGACCGGCCGTGCAAGAGGGAATGTCTTTGCGGGCGGTGCAACCTCCACGTCGCAGCCGAGCGGGGCTCCTTCGGTACCTGCGAACAACGCAGGTGCTGCCAACGCCGCGAATACCGCCGGCAACGTTAATGCCGGCAAGGCCGCCAACAATACTCCCTCTTCCGGTGGCGCGGGGCTTACAGGTAACCTTGGCACGATTTACACCGGCGCCTCCGAGACTGGCACGTTCGCCCGCCTGGATGATAGCGGTACCGAGTTTGCGGGCTCGGGTTCCAAGGAAGATTATTACGATTTTGGCTTGAACTACGGTAGCGACGCTTCGTCGAGTTCGACCTCTGGCGGTCTGGTCCGTCATCGCCATCGCAAGGGCGAGCGCAAAAAGCGTCACACTGGCGCCATTATTGCCGCTGTGGTCGTGGTGCTTCTCGTTGCGCTTGGCGCAAGCGGCTTTATGCTGCTTAACTCGGCAAAGACCGTAAAGAGCGAAGCGAAGGAGGCTGTCGAGATTGTCGGTGGCCTTAAGGACAAGGTCACGTCGGGCGATTTTTCGACGCTGCCTGACGACGCGAAGAAGATCGATGAGCTCTGCGACAGCATGAAGGCGGAGACTTCGAGCCCGCTGTGGACGGCGGCTTCGTTTATCCCGGTGTATGGCAGCGACATCAATGCGGCCCGCACCATGATCGACGCCCTGTCCGATGTCTCGAGCAATGCGCTGGTTCCCATGGCCGATAACCTTTCGCAGGCCACGCCCGGCAAGCTGTTTCAGGACGGCATGATTAACGTGTCCGCGCTGCAGGCGGTCGCCGATTCGCTTTCCAGCAGCTCGAAGGTGTTCAAGAGCGCCAACGAGAAGATCCAGGGCATTGGCGATACTCATATTTCCCAGGTGACCGAGCTGGTCGATAAGGCCAAGGACGGCTTTGCCACCCTCAACGGCGCGGTTGACGCGGCGGAGAAGGTCGCCCCCGTCCTTCCGCAGATGCTCGGCGCCAACGGCCAGACGCGCAGCTACCTTGTGTACGCCATGAACAACGTCGAGATTCGTGCCTGCGGCGGCTTTGGCGGTTCGCAGGGCCTGATTTCGGTCACCGACGGCCAGATGTCGATTGGCGAGTTTGTTCCCCGCATTGGACTCAGCGAGGATGAGGCAGTCGAGAGCGTCGACGAAGAGGATGAGGCGCTGTTCGGCAACCACAGTAACCTGTACAACTCGGGCAATACCTATTCGCCTGATTGGCCCCGCAACTCGCAGCGTGTCGCAGCCCTGTGGAAATCTCAATATGGCCAGGACGTTGACGGCGTCGTGGGTATCGACCCGGTGTTCCTGCAGTATCTGCTGGGCCTGGTCGGTAACGTGTCGCTGCCCGACGGAACGGTTGTCGACGGCACCAACGCCGCAAAGGTCCTCATGCACGATGTGTACTGGAACTATCCGGTCGAGGAGTCGGACGGCATCTTTGCATCCGTCGCCAGCGCTGCCTTCGACAAGATCCTTGGCGGTATCGGCGATGTCGATGTTACGAAGCTTGTCAGCGCCGTTGAGCGCGGTGCCGAAGAGGGCCGCCTGATCGCGTGGATGAAAAACGATGACGAGCAGAACGCTATCAAGGAGATGAACATCGACGCCTCGCTGCCCGATCCGGATGACCCGAGTGAAGATCCCGTTGCTGGTGTCTACTTTAACAACCTGAGCTTCTCCAAGCTCGACTGGTACCTGAATGCCGATACGCAGATTGGCCAGGGCATCAAGAACGGTGACGGCACATGCTCGTATCGCATCACCGTTACCCTGACGAACATCATGACGCAGGAGGAGGCCGGCAAGCTGCCCGACTACGTCGCGGCGAGCGCGCCCGATGCCGCGCGCGACGACGAGCGTCTGAATGTCTCGTTGTTTGCCCCGACGGGCGGCAACATTACTGATCTGACCGTCGAGGGCACCCAGTTTGGTCTTGGCGCCGCTACGTGGCATGGAATCCCCTTCTATTCGGGCACCGTTGACCTGCATGCTGGCGAGACGACGACGATCACATATACGCTGACCACGTCAGCCGAGGCGGGGGACAAGCCGCTTACGCTGCGTCAGACTCCTACATGCCAGGCGGCTCGCGACAGCGCGTCGGCGTAGGGTTTTTCTGGTAGCGCAGATAATCGAGTACCATTTTGGGGCGGACAGGCAATCTGTTCGCCCCTATTTTGTAAGGAGAGCGCATGAAGTACTTTGGCACCGACGGCTTTCGCGGTGAGGCTAACGTTGGGCTGACGGTAGAGCACGCTTATAAGATTGGCCGTTTTGTGGGCCGGTATTACGGCGCCAACCGCGAGCGCAAGGCGCGCGTCATCGTGGGTAAGGACACGCGTCGCTCGAGTTATATGTTCGAGGCGGCGCTGGTGAGTGGCCTGGTCGCGAGCGGTGCGGACGCCTATATGCTGCACGTGATCCCCACACCGGGTGTAGCGCATCAGACCGTGGAAGGCTGCTTCGATTGCGGCATCATGATCAGCGCGAGCCACAACCCGTTTTGCGATAACGGCATTAAGCTCGTCAATAGCGACGGTTTTAAGATGGACGAGGACGTACTGGAGCTCATCGAGGACTACGTCGATGGCAAGAGCGAGGTGCCGCTGGCCACGGGCAACCACATCGGCGCCACGGTGGACTACATGCAGGGCCGCAACCGCTACATTGCCTCGCTCATCGCCAGCGCGAACTTTTCGCTGCAGGGCGTCAAGATCGGCATCGACTGCGCCAACGGCTCGGCGTCCTCGGTGGCCAAGCCGGTGTTCGACGCGCTGGGCGCCGACGTGCGCGTGATCAATGCCGCGCCTGATGGTTTTAACATCAACGTCGACTGCGGCTCCACGCATATGGAGCGTCTGCAGCGCCACGTGGTGGAGCAGGGCTTGGACGTGGGCTTTGCCTATGACGGCGATGCCGACCGCTGCCTGGCCGTGGACGAGCGCGGCCGCGTGGTCGATGGCGACCAGATCCTGTACGTGTGCGGCGTGTACCTGAACAAGCACGGTCGCCTTTCGGGCGGTACCGTGGTTCCGACGATTGCCAGCAACTTTGGCCTGATCAAGTCGTTGGAGCTTGCCGGCCTAAGTGCCGTGACCAGCGGTGTGGGCGACCGCCACGTGTATGCCAAGATGCGCGAGGGCGGTTACAGCCTGGGCGGCGAGCAGACGGGCCATACGATCTTTGGCGATATCGAGCGCACGGGCGACGGCATTATGACCTCGCTGCGCGTGATGGAAGTGATCCGCGCCGAGCGCGAGACGCTCTCGCAGCTCACGGCTCCGTGCAAGCTGCTACCGCAGGCGCAGGTGGCCGTGCGCGTGGCGGACAAGGACGCCGCGCTCGAGAACATGGGCGTGCAGAACGCCATCGCCGAGGCCGAGGCTGCGCTGGCAGGCGAGGGCCGCGTGCTCGTACGCAAGAGCGGAACCGAGTCGGTTATCCGCGTGCTGGCCGAGGCGCCCGACCAAGCATCCGCCGATGCCGCCATGAAGCGCATCGCCAACGCACTCGAGGCTCTGTAGTTACGCGGTTTTACCAAACCGCGTAACTGCTCGACGCTGCAAACGCCCCTAAGCGGCAATCTGACGTTCAATTTCAAGGGCGCGACCAGAAGGTCAGCGCCCTTTCATTTCACGTCACCTTGCTCGCTTAGGGTCGTTTTCGCTGACGTTGCCAAGACATTGGCGTCAACATAGTTGGCGTTGGCGATGGCGTGCTGGTCAATCCTTACAGCTCGTACAGTGTGGTGAACTTGTCCTGCAGGTAGCTGCAGTAGTAGCGGGCGTCAAAGGCCATGCCGCAGGCGCCCTTGATGAGTTCCGGCGCGTCTTTGGCGCGGCCCCACTGCCAAATGTGCTCGCCCAGCCAGGCGCGGACGGGCGCCAGATCGCCGCTCGCGCAGGCACCGGTAAGGTCGACGCCGTCGCGGCACATGGCCGGCACAAACATGGCATCGTAGGCGCTACCCAGCGCATACGTGGGGAAGTAGCCAAACGAACCGCCGCTCCAATGCGTATCCTGCAGGCAGCCGTGCGTGTCGTCGGGAACGGGAATGCCCAGGTACTCGTCCATAAAGCGGTTCCAAAGCGCGGGGATGTCCTTGGCCGCAGCCTCGCCGGCAAACAGCATACGCTCAATCTGGTAGCGCACCATAATATGCAGCGGATAGGTGAGCTCGTCGGCCTCGGTGCGGATCAACGACGGCTGCGCGATGTTCACGGCGCGGTAGAGCGTGTCTTCGTCGACGTCGCCGTAGACCTCGGGCGCGTGACGACGCAGCACCTCGAGCAGCGGGCCCATAAAGGCGCGGCTGCGACCCACGGTGTTCTCGAAAAAGCGGCTCTGGCTCTCGTGGATGCCCATGGAGGTGCCGCCCTCCAGGCAGGTGCGCGCGTAGGCGGGATTGACGCCCAGCTCGTACATGGTGTGCCCCGCCTCGTGGATGATGCTGTAGACGTTGGAGATGCAGTCGTCCTCGTAGATGTGCGTCGCGATGCGCGCATCACCCACGGCAAAGCCCTCGCTAAACGGATGCTCGGTAAAGGCAAGCGTGGTGTCGTCCAGGTCCAGGCCGACAAGCTTCATAAGGTCGAAGCTCATGGCGCGCTGGGCAGCCTCGGGCACGTGGGCGTGCAAAAAGTCGGCAGCCGGCTGCTGGCCGCGCTCGCCGATGGCGTGCACGAGCGGCACGACCGTGGCCTTGACCTCGTCGCAAAACGCGTCGAAGCTCTTGGCGGAAAGGCCGCGCTCGTACTGGTCGAGCCAAACGTCGTATGGATCGCGCTTGGGGTCCATGAGCTCGGCCTGATGCTTAAGTTGGGCGACGATTCTATCCACATAGGTCTCAAAGCTCGCCCAGTCGTTGGCTGCCTTGGCCTTGCGCCACACGGCGTCCGCCTCGCAGGTGAGCCTGGTCCAGGCCTCGGCTTCTTCGGTGGGGATGGCACTGGCCTCACGTTGATCGCGGCCGAGCACACGGATCTCGTCGAGCAGCTGAGGGTCGTCGATTTTGCCGCCGGCGACGGTCTCGCGCGCTAACGAGCGTACGAGCTCAACGGACTTCTCGCTGGTCAGCAGCTTGTGATGCTCGCCGGCAAGCGTGCCCATGGCGTCGGCACGCGCTGCTGCGCCGTTGGCGGGGGCAATGGTCGCGCCGTCAAACTCGGCAATCTTGAGCAGGTACTCACGAGTCCACAGCTTGCCTTCGAGCTTGCGGAATTTTTTGACGGCCTTATCGACCTTCATGCCTTTGGATGTCTTGCCCGCTGCAGGCTCGGCCTTCTTATCGAGTTTCTTTCCCATACCATATCCTTGATCTCGTGAGCCGAGCGCTTCGGGTGGGCGCGCGGCCAGTTTGCACAGCTACCTGCCTTGTACCCAGTGCGAACAAAACGGAACGCGGCGATGCACACGCAGAATGTGTTATCCTATAGCCCAATGCGTTGACGGAGAGGGTTTTGCCCGCCGCGTCGCCGGCAAGAGAGGGAAGGTCATGGGCTGCGAGCCTTCCTGCGGTGACAAGGGCCAAGCGTTCACTCCCGAGCAGCGACCTCAACGGGCACGCGGCCAGCGGCGGCGAAGCCCCAGTAGGGAAGCCGTGAGCCTCGCGACAAGGGGCACAGAGTGGGCGCGGCGGGCCAGACATCCGCCGGGTCAAACAAGGTGGTACCGCGGAATTCAACCGTCCTTGGGCAATGCACATGCCCGAGGACGGTTTTTTGTTACCGAACCGGGCCGCGCATCCGTAAGCGTCGGGTAGCTCCAGCCGCCGCGGCAAGTGGATGCGCGAGAGACGAAAGGGAAGACATGAGTCTGATTGATGATCTGGTCAAACTCGAGGAAGAGGCCAAGGAGCTCGTCGCAGGCGCCGATGACGCCGCCAAGCTCGAGGCTGCGCGTGTTGAGCTGCTCGGTCGCAAGGGTCGTATCACCGGCTTGATGCGCATGATGGGCAAGCTCGCCCCCGAGGATCGTCCCGTGATGGGCAAGCGCGCCAACGAGATGCGCCAGCTGATCGAGGGCATGCTCGACGAGCGAAACACCGAGATGAAGGCCGCCGCCCTCAAGCGCGCACTCGAGCACGACGCCGTCGACATCACGCTGCCGGGCATCCGTCCGCAGATCGGCCACCAGCACCTGATCAAGCAAATCATCGAGGAGGCCGAGGACATCTTCTGCGGCATCGGCTACACCGTCGAGTCCGGCCCCATGGTCGACACCTCTTACTACAACTTCACCGCGCTCAACGCTCCCATGGATCACCCGAGCCGCTCGGCCCGCGATACCTTCTACGTGGTCGACAACAACCCCGGCAGCGTCGCGCACCCCGAGGCTCACGCCCACGGCGAGTCCGACGTGCTGCTGCGCACCCAGACTTCGGGCGTGCAGATCCACACTATGGAGTCGCAGAAGCCGCCCATCTACATGATCTGCCCGGGCACCGTCTACCGTCCCGACACGGCCGATGCCTGCCACCTGCCGCAGTTCAACCAGATCGAGGGCCTGGTCGTCGACGAGGGCATCACCTTTGGCGACCTGAAGGGCACGCTCGACTACTTTGTTAAGTGCATGTTTGGCGAGGACCGCAAGACGCGTTACCGCCCGCACTTCTTCCCCTTCACCGAGCCTTCCTGCGAGGTGGAC
Source organism: uncultured Collinsella sp. (assembly GCA_958431945.1). Taxonomy (GTDB): domain Bacteria; phylum Actinomycetota; class Coriobacteriia; order Coriobacteriales; family Coriobacteriaceae; genus Collinsella. The sequence goes on from CAUASQ010000056.1 coordinate 10,223, forward strand.
GTGAGCTGCCACGTGTGCGGCGGCAAGGGCTGCAACTTCTGCAAGCACAGCGGCTGGATCGAGATCTTGGGCTGCGGCATGGTCGACCCCAACGTCCTGATCAACTGCGGCATCGATCCCGAGAAGTACACCGGCTTCGCCTTTGGCATTGGCGCCGAGCGCGTCGCGGCCCTGCGCTACGACCTGCCGGACCTGCGTACGCTCATGACGGGCGATATGCGCTTTTTGAATCAGTTCTAGGCCCGGCGGCTTTCCCAAGCACCGCACCTTGCCTTTCAATCGTCGGTTGCGTACCTAAGTACGCGGCCCTCCTCTTTCAAGGCAATCTGCGGCACTTGGAAAACCCGTCTCCGTTGCAGTTTTCCGGCTCAAAGCCGCATTTATGAAAGGAGACCAGTTAGATGCGCGTTTCTTACGACTGGCTCAA
>CAUASQ010000057.1 GCA_958431945.1 uncultured Collinsella sp.
CTGCTGACCGCTGCCGGCGCCACCTTTGCCGATGTCGTCAAGACCACGGTCTACCTGGCCGACATCGCCGACTTCGCCGCCGTGAACGAGATCTACGCCTCTAAGTTCGAGGCCCCGTTCCCCGCGCGCAGCGCCTTCCAGGTTGCCGCCCTTCCGGCTGGCGGTCTGGTCGAGATCGAGGTCGTTGCCGCTCTCTAAGGCGTTGGCCACAACTAAACATGACATGCAAAAAGACCCTGCAGCGCGTGCGAGCTGCAGGGTCTTTTATCAAGTGACGGATCGCTTGTGGAGCCGCGCTCCATTTTGCTCGTTAGCCCTCCTTGCGAACTTTTTGCAGGTAGCGGTAGACGCTGGGCTCCGAGATCCCCAGCGCGGTGGCGGCGCAGGCCACGGCGCCCTTGAGCATGAACACCCCGTTGCCGTTGAGGTGGCGAATGACGTCCACGCGGTCGCTCTGACCAAGCGACGCTACATCCAGCCCGCGCGCGCTCAGCAACTCGGCAATGCTGCGGTCGATGAGCTCCTGTGTGGACTCCGAAAGGCTTTCGACCTCGATAGGGGCGGGCTCCGTGCGCGTCGGCGCCGCGTCGAAGCACGCCATGAGCTGCTGCGCCATGGCGTTGATGGAGCGTACGGTCGAGAGGTCGGTGTTGACGCAGAGCATACCGACGATCTCGTCATTCTCGCGGATAAAGTACGTCGCCGACTCCAACGTCTTGCCGCCGGCACCGCGCCCCTCGTAGCCCGTAATAAACGGCAGGTCGCGATACTTGGGGTCGTGCATGATCTTGAGCGCCAGATCGGTGGCGGGGCCGCCGACCTTGCGGCCGCTCACGATGCCGTTGCGAATATCGACGATGGCGTGGTCGGGATCCGAGAAATCGTGCAGCACGATTTCGCTGTTTTTGCCGAGTATCTGCTCCAGAAAATCGACCATCGGCAAAAAGCGACGTACGGTCTCGTTCACGGGCAACTCCTTTGGGTGAAATCGGAAATGTTCATAACAATTTTTTCTCATGGTAACACGCTGCCCATCATCTCGTATATCCGCAGGTACATTGCGTAATGCAGACGAACGGTAGGAATTTAGCGGTAAACGGTTGACCAAAAGAAAAGTTAGATGTTATTTTGACCAGACACTTTCCTGACCTGCGGAAATGCGTTATTTCAGCTGAAGAATAGTCTGATAACAAAAAATTATTATTGAGAATGAGAATCATCTTTAATACGATATGCAATGAAGGCACAACCTCAACCCCGCACTGCGTCACAATAGAGCGTTAGATGCGAAAACAACTACTTCGAGGATTGGTGGTCAAATGACCCAGGAGACGGTTACGAACGGCACTGAAGCCCTGTTCACTCGCGAAGGCATGCCTCCCGTTAAGGAAATGATCCCGTGTGCCCTTCAGCACGTACTGGCATCGTTTGCCGGCATCATTACCCCGGCGGTCATCATGGCCGGCGTCTACGGCTTTAATAGTCAGCAGAGTACCGACATCATCCAGGTCGCGCTCATTCTTTCGGCGATCGACACGGCCCTTCAGGCCTTCGCTCCCTTCCGTCGCATCGGCGGCGGCCTGCCCATCGTCATGGGCGTTTCGTTCGCGTTCCTGCCGGCCCTGCAGGCCATGGGCGCCTCGGGCTTTAGCTTTGGTGCGCTGCTGGGTGGCGAGATCGTCGGCGGCGCCGTCGCGGTCCTCTTTGGTCTGGCCTACAGCAAGATCAAGTGGCTGTTCCCGCCCGTCGTGACCGGTACGGTCATCTTCTCCATCGGCGTTTCGCTGTATCCCACGGCCGTCAAGTATATGGCCGGCGGTATGGGTACGCCGCTGTGGGGCACCCCGCAGGCCTGGTGCGTCGCTCTTATCACCTTCGCCGTGGTCTTTGCGCTCGCCAACTTTGGCAAGGGCACGCTCAAGCTGGGATCCGTGTTCTTTGGCATGATCGTTGGCATGATCGTCTCCATCCCCTTTGGCATGATCGACTTCTCCAGCGTCGCCACCGCTCAGGTCTTCGCCCTTCCCAAGCTCATGCCCTACGCGCTCGAGTTTGATCCCGAGGTCTGCATTACCCTCGCCGTCGTGTTCCCCATGGTCGCCATCCAGGTTATCGGCGACGTCTCCGCTGCCTGCCTGGGCTCCATCGACCGTATGCCCACCGAGCGCGAGCTCTCCGGCGCTATCGTGTCCCAGGGCCTCACCTCTATGGTCGGCGGCCTGCTGGGCGGTCTTCCCACCAGTGCCCTTGGCCAGAACGTGGGCATCATCTGCTCCAACAAGGTCGTCAACAAGTGGGTCTTTGTGATCATCGCGGCCGTCTTTGCCATCGCCGGTCTGTTCCCGCAGCTCTCTGCCGTCCTTTCCGCTATCCCGCAGCCCGTCATCGGCGGCGCGACCGTCGGCGTCTTTGGCACCATCACCATGAACGGTGTGCGCATGTTCACCCGCGAGGGCCTCACGCAGCGCACTACCACTATCGTCGGCACCTCCGTCGTCTTTGGCCTGGGTATCTGGATGGCCAGCGGTTGCCTTGCCGGCGAGGGTATGCCCGCCTGGGTGTCCACCGTCATCGGCTCCAACGCCGTAACCCCCACCGCCATCATGGCCATTGTCCTTAACCTGATCCTTCCGCAGACGCCGGTCGTGGCTCAGCACATTGATGCTGCCAAGGACGCTGCCGTAGATCTGGTCTTGCCCGAGAGCAAGAAGTAACCAATTCGGTGCTATTCGTCGGCGGGCGCATCGCCTCGTCCGCCGACGTCATGCGGCGCCAAGTCGCACTTCAAAGGGCTTGTCCCTTTGGTGAAGCGTTGACGGGAGAGGGCCCGTTTCCGGTGTAGGCCGGCGCTTCGCACTCCGCCATGTCAGAGGTGTCAAACCCCGCCCCTGATGTTGAAGGGAGCATCCATGCTTCTGGTCGCTAACGGTTCCGTCTTTACCCGCAACGCTCAGACCCCGTTTATTCCAAACGGTGCGGTCGCCATTGACGGAGATACGATCGTCGAAGTGGGCCCCGAGTGCGAGCTCAAGGCCAAGTACCCGGATGCCGAGTACGTCGACGCCCAGGGCAACCTCATCATGCCCGGACTCATCAACTGCCACACCCACATCTACTCGGGTCTGGCCCGCGGCCTTGCCATTAAGGGCTGCAACCCCACCAACTTCCTGGAGAATCTTGAGCAGCAGTGGTGGAAGATCGACGACAACCTGACGCTCGACGGCACCAAGGCAAGCGCCTATGCCACGATTCTGGATTCCATCCGCGATGGCGTCACCACGATCTTCGATCACCATGCGAGCTTCTGCGAGATCCCGGGAAGCCTCTTTACCATTAAGGATGCAGCTCAGGAGCTGGGCATGCGTTCGTGCCTGTGCTACGAGGTCTCCGATCGCCGCGGCCAGGAAAAATGCGACCAGGCCATTGCCGAGAACGCCGAATTTGCCCGGTGGGCCGCCAGGGAGCGTCGCGATAACGACAACCACATGATCGCCGCCATGTTTGGTGGACATGCCACCTTTACGCTTTCGGACGAGACCATGGATAAGATGGCCGAGGCCAACAACGGCCTGACCGGCTTCCACATCCACGTGTGCGAGGGCATGAATGACGTGTGGGACTCCCGTCTCAACCGCGGTGGCATCAGCCCCGTCGAGCGCCTGCTGCAGCACAACCTGCTGGGTCCCGACACCATGCTCGGCCACTGCATCCACGTGACGCCTGCCGAGATGGATATCGTCAAGGAGTCCGGCACTTGGCTGGTCAACAACCCCGAATCCAATATGGGCAACGCCGTGGGCTGCGCCCCCGTGCTCGAGTTCTTCCGCCGCGGCATCCCCGTGTGCATGGGCACCGACGCCTACACCCACGATATGCTCGAGAGCCTTAAGGTCTTCCTGATCATTCAGCGTCACAACGCCGCTATGCCCAACGTGGGCTGGTGCGAGGCCATGACGATGCTGTTCGAGAACAACGCCAAGATGGCGAGCAAGTACTTCGATCGCAAGCTCGGTGTGCTCGAGGCCGGCGCTGCCGCCGACGTTATCGTTATGGACTACAAGCCCTTTACGCCGCTGAGCGAGGAGAATATCGACGGCCACATGCTCTTTGGCATGATGGGCAAAAACTGCCGCACCACCATCATCAACGGCCGCGTCCTGTACAAGGATCGCGAGTTCGTTGGCATTGATGAGGAAAAGATCAACGCGTGGACCATGGCTGAGTCCAAGAAGCTCTGGAGCACGCTTAACGATCGCGCCTACTAATTCACAAGTAGATTCACGCGCGTCGGATGTTTCGCCGCATCCGACGCGCGTATAGGCGACCTCCGCGGGGTCGCCGGCGCTGTGCTAGCGCTACACCGAATTTGCGCCCGCCGCGCGGTCTCGCCGGGCGTTACAGAGAGGAACTCATTATGAGCGACATCATGAGGCCGATCCCGTTTTCGCAGCTGATGAACTGGATCATCGAGGAGCACAAGACTCAGGGCGCCGTCTTTGGCGTGCGCAAGATGGTTACGACCAACCAGGAGGGCGCGCTTCCCATTTTTGACGAGCGCATCGAGACTCCGTTTGGCCCGGCCGCCGGCCCCAATACGCAGCTTGCCCAAAACATCGTGGCATCCTACGTGGCCGGTTCCCGCTTCTTTGAGCTCAAGACCGTTCAGGTTATGGACGGCGAGGAGCTCTCCAAGTGTGTGAACAAGCCCTGCATCGTGGCGCAGGACGAGTGCTACAACTGCGAGTGGTCGACCGAGCTCGAGGTTTCGCAGGCTTTTGCCGAATACGTGAAGGCATGGTTCGCCTGCCACCTCATCGCTCGCGAGTACGGCCTAGGTAGCCCGGACGGCTTTGTCTTCAACATGTCCGTGGGCTATGACCTGGAAGGCATCAAGAGCCCCAAGGTCGACGCCTACATCGAGGGCATGAAGGACGCCAGCGGCTCCGACGCCTGGAACGAGTGCCGCGCATGGGCGCTCGCCAACCTGGACAAGTTTGAGCATGTCGATGCCGCGTTTGTCGAGTCCATCCCGGCGCGCGTCTCCAACTCCATTACCGAGTCCACGCTGCATGGCTGCCCGCCGGCGGAGATCGAGCGTATCGCGACCTATCTGATCACCGAGAAGGGCCTCAACACCTACATCAAGTGCAACCCCACGCTGCTGGGCTATGAGTTTGCACGTCAGCGCCTCAACGAGCTGGGCTTTGACTACATCGTCTTCGATGACACGCACTTCCGCGAGGACCTGCAGTGGGCCGACGCCGTGCCCATGTTCGAGCGCCTGATTGCCCTGTGCGCCGAGCGCGGCCTGGAGTTTGGCGTCAAGCTGACCAACACGTTCCCCGTCGACGTGACGAGAAACGAGCTGCCCTCCACCGAGATGTACATGTCGGGCCGTTCGCTGTTCTCGCTGACCATCGAGGCCGCCCGTCGCATTACCGAGCAGTTCGATGGCAAGCTGCGCATCAGCTACTCCGGCGGTGCCACGGTCTACAACATCCGCGCCCTGTACGATGCCGGTATTTGGCCCGTCACCCTGGCGACCGACGTGCTCAAGCCTGGTGGCTACGAGCGCTTTAGCCAGATGGCCGGCGAGTTTACCGACCTGGATGGCAAGCCGTTCGCGGGTGTCTCTCTCGAGGCCGTGACTGCGATCCAGACCGACTCACTCACCAACCCGCTCTACAAGAAGCCGCTGCGTCCGCTGCCCGACCGCAAGGTCGCCGGCAAGAGCCCTCTTTCCGATTGCTTTACCACGCCGTGCCGCACGAGCTGCCCCATCCAGCAGGACATTCCCGCCTATCTGGCGGCTGTTGACGAGGGCCGCTACGAGGACGCGCTCAACATCATCATCGAGCGCAACGCTCTGCCGTTCATTACCGGCACCATCTGCCCACATCCCTGCGGCCGTGCCTGCGAGCGTGCGTTCTACGAGCCCGAGGGCGCCCAGATCCGCGCCAGCAAGCTCAAGGCCGCCCGCGAGGCCATGACCGCCGTACTGCCCAAGCTGCGCGCCCAGGCCATCGCCAACGACAGCGAGCGCAACGTTGCCGTTATCGGCGGCGGCCCGGCCGGTCTGGCGACGGCGTTCTTCCTGACGCGTGCCGGCGTGCCCGTCACCATCTTTGAGGCCCGCGACTCGCTCGGCGGCGTGGTCCGTCACGTGATTCCCGAGTTCCGTATCGCGAGCGACGATATCTCCCATGATGCCGAGCTCTGCCTAGCCTTTGGCGCCAAGGTGCAGCTCAACGCTCGCGTTGATTCCATTGACGAGCTCAAGGACCAGGGCTTTACCGACGTGGTCGTGGCCACCGGTGCCTGGATGCCCGGCTCTGCGGGCCTGGGCGAGGGCGCCGAGCTCGACGTGCTGGAGTTCCTCGAGGCCGCCAAGAAGGGCGAGAAGCTCGAGCTGGGCGAGGACGTCGTGGTCATTGGCGCCGGCAACACCGCCATGGACGCGGCCCGCGTGGCCAAGCGCCTGGCTGGTGTGAAGAATGTGCTCCTGGTCTACCGCCGCACCAAGAAGCAGATGCCCGCTGACGAGGAAGAGCTTGATCTTGCTCTTGCCGACGGTGTTGAGTTCTGCGAGCTGCTGGCCCCCAAGGCGCTTAACGGCGCTGTGCTGACCTGCGACGTTATGGAGCTTGGCGAGCCGGATGCAAGCGGCCGTCGCAGCCCCGTCGCCACGGGCGAGACCGTCGAGCTTTCCGCCACCACGGTGATCTGCGCCGTGGGCGAGGGCATCGATGCCAGCCTATACGATGCCGCGGGCGTCGAGCACGACCGTCGCGGCCGTCTTGCCGCCACCTCCACCGGCGTCGAGGGCGTTTGGGCTGCAGGTGACTGCCGTCGCGGTCCTGCCACCGTGGTCGAGGCTATTGCCGATGGCGCCGAGGTCGCCCGTGCCATTGCCGGCGTGGACTTTAACAAGTACGCCGACCAGAATGCTCAGGCCGGTCGCGAGGATACCTGCTACGAGCGCAAGGGGTCGCTGTGCCGCGACAAGCGCAACTGCACCAAGACTCGCTGCCTGGGCTGCGGCTCGGTGTGCGAGGTCTGCTGCGACGTGTGCCCCAACCGCGCCAACGTGGCAATTAAGGTGCCGGGCCTGGCCAAGCATCAGGTCGTCCACGTCGACGGCATGTGCAACGAGTGCGGCAACTGCGCCGTGTTCTGCCCCTACCAGGAGGGTCGTCCCTACAAGGACAAGCTCACCCTGTTCTGGAGCGAGCAGGACATGGAGAACTCCGAGAACGAGGGCTTCCTGGCCGTGGACGAGGATCACTTTAAGGTCCGCGTGGCCGGCACGGTCCGCACCGTCTCGGTCGATGCTGTCAACACCGGTCTTCCCGAGGCCGTCCGCCTGACCATCAGGGCCGTGCGCGACAACTATCCGTATCTCCTTAAGAAATAGGCGAGTCTCTTATGGCCAAATCCATTCAACATAACGTGGCCTACGTTGCCTGCGGAAGCGGTTGCGCCTCCGCAGGCGGCGACGCCCGCTGCAGCGAAGGCTGCATTGGCTGTGGCGCCTGCGTCACGGCCTGCCCCCACGGTGCCATTGCGCTGGTCGATGGCATCGCCCGCGTGGATCGCTCAAAGTGCACGGGCTGTGGCCTGTGCGGCATGGCGTGCCCGCAGCGCGTGATTGCCTTCGTTCCCGGCTACCAGAATATCCTGGTTCGCTGCAACAACACCGATAAGGGCGCCATCGCCCGTAAGATTTGCGATACGAGCTGCATCGGTTGCGGCATGTGCGCTAAAAAGTGCCCCGCCGGCGCTATCCGCATCGAGGACAACTGCGCCCATATCGACGGCGTGGACTGCCTGTCGTGCGGCATGTGCGCCGTCGTCTGCCCGCATGGCGCCATCCACGACCGCACCGGCATCGCCGCCGGCGTGTAGAAGGGAATCACCATGACACAGGAATTCACTTTTACCGTTAACGGCGTCGAGCGCACGACGACCCAAAACAAACCGCTGCTGCGCTACCTGCGCGACGACCTGCATATCCATTCCGCCAAGGACGGCTGCTCCGAAGGTGCTTGTGGCACCTGCACCATCCATGTGGACGGTGCAGCCGTCAAGGCGTGCGTGCTGACCACCGCTCTTGCCGCCGGTCGCAACATCGTGACCGTCGAGGGCCTGCCCGAGGACGTGCGCGAGGCCTTTGTGTACGCCTTTGGCGCCGTGGGCGCCGTGCAGTGCGGTTTTTGCATCCCTGGCATGGTCATGGCGGGTGCAGCGCTGATCGCCGATGACCCCGAGCCCACCGAGGAGCAGATCAAGTACGCCATTCGCGGTAACGTCTGCCGCTGCACCGGCTACAAAAAGATTATCGAGGGCATCTCGCTGGCCGCTGCGGTGCTCCGCGGCGAAAAGCAGATCGACGAGGACCTGGAGCGCGGCGATGACTACGGCGTGGGCAAGCGCGCCTTCCGTATCGACGTGCGCAAGAAGGTGCTCGGCGAGGGCAAGTATCCCGACGACATCGACGAGCTCGATCAGCCGGGCCTGACCTATGCCAGCGCCGTGCGCTCCAAGTATCCGCGCGCCCGCGTGCTCTCCATCGACACCTCCAAGGCCGAGGCCCTGCCCGGTGTGGTGGGCATCCTGCGCGCCGAGGACGTGCCGGTCAACCAGGTCGGCCACCTTATCCAGGACTGGGACGTCATGATCGCTCAGGGCGATATCACCCGCTGCGTGGGCGATGCCATCGTGCTGGTGGTCGCCGAGGACGAGGCGACGCTCGAGAAGGCCAAGAAGCTCGTAAAGATTGACTACGAGCCGCTGGAGCCCGTGCGCAACATTGTCGAGGCCAGGGCCGCCGACGCCCCGCGCCTGCATGACAGCTTCTTTGCCTTTGGCAACACAGTGGAGCTCAAGGACAACGTGTGCCAGAGCCGTCATGTGACGCGCGGCGACGCCGCCAAGGCGCTGGCCGAAAGCGCGTTCACCGTGACGCAGCGCTTTACCACGCCCTTTACCGAGCATGCCTTCTTGGAGCCCGAGTGTGCCGTTGCCTTCCCGTACAAGAACGGCGTCAAGGTGCAGTCGACCGACCAGGGTGCCTACGATACGCGCAAAGAGTGCGCCCACATGTTTGGCTGGGATAGCGAGCCCGAGCGCGTGGTCGTCGAGACCATGCTCGTGGGCGGCGGCTTTGGCGGCAAGGAGGACGTGTCCATCCAACACCTGGCCGCGCTTGCCGCGTATAAGCTCCAACGTCCTGTGAAGTGCAAGCTCACGCGTGCCGAGTCGCTCGCGTTCCATCCCAAGCGCCATGCCATGGACGGCACCTTTACGCTGGGTTGCGACGCCGAGGGCAACTTTACCGGCCTGGACTGCGAGATCAACTTTGACACCGGCGCCTACGCGTCGCTGTGCGGCCCGGTGCTCGAGCGCGCCTGTACGCATGCCGTCGGCCCCTACAAGTACCAGAACACCGACATTCGCGGCTTTGGCTACTACACCAACAACCCGCCCGCCGGCGCGTACCGCGGCTTTGGCGTTTGTCAGTCCGAGTTTGCGCTCGAGAGCCTGATCGACCTGCTGGCAGAGAAGGTCGGCCTGGATCCGTGGGAGATTCGCTACCGCAACGCCATCGAGCCGGGCGAGGTTTTGCCCAACGGCCAGATTGCCGACTGCTCCACGGCGCTTAAGGAGACGCTGCTCGAGGTCAAGGATGCCTACTATGCGCATCCCGGACACGCCGGCATTGCCTGTGCCATGAAGAACGCTGGCGTGGGCGTTGGCCTGCCCGATGCCGGCCGCTGCAAGATTCGCGTCGAGAACGGCGTGGCCGTGGTCTATGCCGCCACGTCCGACATCGGCCAGGGCTGCAACACCGTCTTTTTGCAGGACGTTGCCGAGGCATGCGGTCTGCCGCTTCGCTGCATCGCCAACGGCGAGTGCTCCACCGAGAATGCTCCCGACTCCGGCACCACGTCTGGTTCGCGTCAGACGGTCGTGACCGGCGAGGCCGTGCGCGGCGCCTCCTTCCTGCTGCGCGATGCCATGGTTGGCATCGAGGCCGGCAAGCCCGCGCCCGATGCTCCCGTGAGCGCGCATGGCGACGGCGTCAAGATCGAGTACGATGACGGTCGCGCCTACCAGCTGCGCACGCAGGAGCTCGTCGCCGGCCAGGGTATGCATCCTCAGGATCCCGCGGCCGCCATCAAGGCGCTCGAGGGATGCGAGTTTGGCTACGTGTACCTGGAGCCGACCGACAAGCTGGGTGCGGATGTTCCCAACCCCAAGAGCCACATCTGCTACGGCTTTGCCACACATGTGGTCATTTTGGATGATGACGGTCGCGTGAGCGAGGTTTATGCCGCGCACGATTCCGGCAAGGTGGTCAACCCCATCTCGATCCAAGGTCAGATCGAAGGTGGCGTGCTCATGGGTATGGGCTATGCGCTTACCGAGGACTGGCCGCTTAAGGACTGCGTACCCCAGGCAAGGTACGGTACGCTCGGGCTGTTCCGTGCGCCCGAGATTCCGGATATCCATGCCATCTACGTGGAGAAGGACGAGCTGCTGCCCGTGGCATACGGCGGCAAGGGCATCGGCGAGATCGCAACGATCCCCACGGCGCCCGCCGT
>CAUASQ010000058.1 GCA_958431945.1 uncultured Collinsella sp.
TGGCAAGCGACGTATGGGAACGAGCCGGCCTGGGTCGTGTACCCAACTGGATCGCCCCCATGGTGGAGCCGGGTCTGGGGATGTTTCGCCTCATTAGCGGCAACCGTCCCTTTGAGTCGCACACCTCGCGCAGGCTTGCGGCCCAAGGTGCCGCCGAGGCTGGATCGGACCTGGATGCCGTGCAGATGAATGCCGATGCTGCTGCGCACATGGGCATCGCCGACGGCGAGATCGTCGAACTCGCGAGTGATATGGGCCGCGACCGCGTGCGCGTGGAGACGACGCCGTATCTGCATCCGGCGTGCATCTTCACCTCGGCCGCCCCCGGCGGACGTTCGTTTGGCGCTGATGCCGGCGGCGTTCAAGCCTTGGGCGTCGGCCCACTCGACCATACACCTTTGCGTTGGGACCCGTTGACGGGCGCCGCGCTCACCCAGGAAAACGCCGTTCGCGTGGAAAAGGTCGCGGCGCGCGAGGATAATAATGATTGATTGACTCAGCCGATCGAATTGGCTGATAGTTTGATGTCCGAACGATTGATTCACCTTTGGTTTTGAAAGGCCGCACATGAGCGATAGCCAGAACATGTCCGATGAGGTACGCGCCCGCCTTCGCGCTATTCCTTCCGTCAACGAGATGCTCGCAGAGTGGCCGGTTGTGAAGGCGGCGGGGGAGACCTGCGACGCGGTGGTGCATGTTGCCGTGACGGCCGAGCTCGACGAGGAGCGCGCCGCCATTCGCGCCGGTGCCGCCCCGCGCTCTAAGCGCGACCTGGCCTCGGCCATCGAGTGGCGTGCGCATCGATCCGCACTGCCGAGCCTGCGTCCTGCCGTCAACGCCACGGGTGTGGTCATCCATACCAACTTGGGTCGCGCCCCGCTCGCGGAGTCGGCGGCAAAGGCCGTGGCCGAGGTCGCGCGTGGGTACAGCACGCTCGAGTACAGTGTGGACACCTGCTCGCGTGGGTCGCGCAAGGAACATGCCGCGCAGCTGATCCGCTCGCTTACCGGTGCCGAGGACGCGCTGGTCGTTAATAACAACGCCGCCGCTGTGCTGCTGGTGCTGGCGACCCATGCCGCAGGCAGGGAGGTCATCGTCAGTCGCGGCGAGCTTGTCGAGATCGGCGGCAGCTTCCGCATCCCCGATGTCATGGCGGCTTCGGGCGCCAAACTCGTCGAGGTCGGGGCCACCAACCGCACGCACCTGTCGGACTACGAGCGCGCCATCACGCCCGATACGGCCATGATCCTCAAGGTCCATCCTTCCAACTATCGCATCGAGGGCTTTCACGAGGAGGTGGGCTCTCGGGAGCTTGCCGCCCTGGCCCACAAGCATGGTCTGCTGTTCTACGAGGACCAGGGCTCGGGCGCGCTGTTGCCCGACGACATCCTGGTGCGCGGCGGTGAGGAGCCCACGCCGGCTTCGGTCGCGGCGGGGCTCGATATCGTATCATGCTCGGGCGATAAGCTGCTCGGTGCCGCACAGGCGGGCATTATCATGGGCCGCCGCGAGCTGGTCCAGGCCTGCGGGTCGCATCCGCTTATGCGTGCCCTGCGTCCTGGCAAGCTGGCTCTGTCGGCGCTCGAGGCCACGCTGCGTATCTACATGGACGGCGCCGATGTTGCCCATCGCGATATTCCGGTACTCAGCATGCTTACGCTGCCGCAGGCCCATTTGGAGCGACGTGCCCGCAAGCTTCGCGATCGTATGGTCGCCGGGCTCGATAAGGCCGGTTGCCCTTGTGCCGTTGAGTTGGAGATTGTCGAGGAATCGTCGACCCCCGGTGGCGGCTCGCTGCCTACCGTGGAGCTGCCCACGATGTGCGTTGCCGTGTGTCTTGTTGACGAGCGCCTGACGGTCGACGCGCTCAAACGCTCGCTCGTTCAAGACTTCGATACGCCGGTCGTCACGCGCGCCTCGCACGACCGCATTCTGTTTGATGTGCGCACGCTCGTGGGCGACCGCGATATCGAGACGGCGGCATCGACGCTCGTCGCGTGCGTTGAGAAGGCGATTGTTCGATGAGTGAGGTTCAGGCGCTGGTGGAGTGTCCCGTTATCGTTGGCACGGCGGGCCACGTTGACCACGGTAAGTCGGCGCTCATCGAGGCGCTGACGGGTAAAAACCCCGACCGCCTGGAAGTTGAACGTCGTCGCGGCATGACCGTTGAGCTTGGCTTTGGTGAGCTGGCGCTGCCGAGTGGCAAGATCGTTGGCCTGGTCGACGTGCCGGGCCATGCGCATTACTTGCGTGCCATGGTGCAGGGCGCCACGGGTATCGACGTGGCCGTGCTGGTGGTTTCGGCCGTCGAGGGCGTGATGCCGCAGACCCGCGAGCACGTGCATGTGCTGGAGCTGCTGGGCATCACACACATGGTGGTCGCGCTGACGATGTGCGACCTGGCTGATGCCGAGATGACCGAGCTTGCCGAGCTTGATGTCGATGACTTTATGTCGGACACCGTGTTTGCGGACGCGCCGATCGTGCCTGTGTCGTCCAAGACAGGCGAGGGGATCGAACGACTGCTCGCCGTGCTCGACGAGCAGGTGGGTGCCTGCTGGGATGCCTGTCGCGAGCGTGCCGAGCGGAGCGATGCCGCGCCGCGCCTGCCGATTGACCGCTGCTTTACGATCAAGGGCGTCGGCACCGTCGTGACGGGAACGCTGCACGATGCGCCGGTTGCGGTGGGCGATGAGCTCGTCGCGCTGCCGTCGCGTACGGTCTGTCGCGTGCGCGGGATTCAGGTGCATGGCGATACGCCGCGGGCATTGCCCGGTCAGCGTGTGGCGCTCAACTTGGTGGGCGATGCCGTCGCCGCGCTCGATCGCGGAGAGATGCTCGGCGTGCAGGGTCGCTTTGGCCAGACGATGCGCTTTATGATGGTGTTCACTTACCTGGGCCGCGAGGGTGCCAAGCCGCGCGTGCTCGAGTCGGGCGCGCGCGTGCATGTGATGGCGGGTACGGCCGAGGTTGTCGGTCGCATCATGTTCATGGAGGGCGAGGCCCCCATGGCGGTGGGCGAGACCCGTATTGTTCAGGTGCGCTTGGAAAACTCGCTGCCGCTGCGCGCCGGCGACCATGCCGTGGTGCTGTCCTATTCGCCCGTGATGCTCATCGGCGGCGGGCGCGTGCTGCTATCGCGCTGCCGTCGCTCGCGCGAGCTTTCGGCCGGCGAGCGCGCGCTGTTTGCGGCACTCGAGTCCGGCGATATCGCGGGCGGTGTGGGCGCTTGGCTGGCGCTGCAGACGCTGCCGGTTACGCCGGTTGATGTTGCCGAGGCTTTGGATCTTGGTGTCGGCGAGGTCGATGCCGCACTGCGCGGGTTGGTGGCGCAGGGCTCCGTTCGCAAGCTTGCCGTGGGTGATGCGGACCTCTTGGCGGACGCCGTGGTGCTCGACGCTGCGATGGATGCACTGGCGGCGACCCTGTCAGCCATGCACGCGGCGGCTCCCAAGGAGACAGGCTTTACGCCCGGCGCCGTTGCCCATGCTGCGTGGCCTGCCGCTGATGAAGGCGTTGCCGCGGCCCTGATTTACGAGGGCTGCTCGCGCGGCGTGTGCGCCGCCGAGGGCGCCGAGGTATTCGATCCGCATTCGGCCACCGCGGCGGCACGCGTGGTGCGAGAGGCTTGCGAGCGCATCGTTTCCTTGCTGGACGAAGCTGGCCTCGATGCGCCGACGTTGCCCGAGGTGGGCGAGCAGTTGCAGCTCGATCGCGACACCATGACGCGTGCCCTGCGCGAGCTTTCGCTCAACCGTTCCATCGTGAAGGTCGAGCGCGACGTTGCCCTGTCCGCTGCCGCCGAGGCCCATGCGCGCGAGCTCGTTGCCGCCGCCATTGAGGCAGCCGGTGGCGCTGCCACCACGAGTGTGTTGCGCGAAGCCCTGGGTGTGTCGCGCAAGCGTGCCATCAGCATCTTGGAGCACCTGGATGCCGTGCGCTTTACGGTGCTCGACAAGGAAGCCGGCGGCCTGCGCTCCCTGCGCTAGGTTGGCTGCTCGGTTTGGTAAAATACCGGCGCACTTGGGAACGGATGGGCTCCGGTGGGCTCCGCGGTCCTCAAAACCGTTGCGAGGCGTGCAAAACGTCTTGGATGTGTTCGATTCACATACGTTCCCGCCATACGCTACCAGCGCTTTTGTGCTCGCGGTCTTGCTGCGTGCCGCAAAGGCGCTGTCTTGTTTTTGCACGAGCTTTTTGTAGCGCCGCTATTTTGGCGGCTGTATTTAGCTTCGTGCACCGGGTTTCGAGCATGCCGATGGAGGTGTTTTGCCGTATGACTACCGTAAGACGTGCCGATCTTTCTTGTGTCGTCCAGGCGGGCGGGCTGTCCTCGCGCATGGGCTGCGATAAGGCGCGCATGGCGTTTTGCGGCGAGCCGCTCATCGAGCGCGTGCTGGGTCGGCTGGCGCCAGTTGCCGGCGAGTTGGTCGTGACGACTTCGCGTCCCAGCGAGCTGGCCTACCTTGAGAAGCTTATGTTTGATGGCCTGCGCCCCCGCGTAGTCATGGACGTCGACGGTCCCGCCGGCGCCATGCGCGGCATCGCGAGCTCGTTGGCCGCGGCCCGATTGCCGCTCGTGGCTATCGTCGCCTGCGACATGCCGTTTGTCTCGTCGGAACTCATCGACGCGCTTGCCGATCGTGTTGAGGCCGAGGCGCTTGACGTGTGCGTGCCGCGCGAGGAGCGGGGAATTGAGCCGCTTTGCGCCGTCTGGCGCCGTGACGCGTGCGCGCCGGTTGCCCAAGAGCTGCTCGCCTGCGACCGCCAGCGCATTCGCTGCCTGATCAATCGCGTTCAGGCCGGTTATATGGATGAGTCGCAGATCGTTAAGGCCGCGGGCTCCACGCTCTGCTTCGAAAACGTCAATACACCCGAAGAGTTTGCGGCAGCCGAGCTGCTTGCCTAGACGATGGGAGTTGCCATGTCTCACGATATTTGTTCCGACACGGGAGAACCTTGCACTTGCGACGGGTCCGAACCCTGTACCTGCGGCTGCGGAGGCTGCGGGCATACCGCGGAAGAGGAAGCGACCGCCGCGGCGTATCGTGAGGCACACCGCGAAGGCCCGTCCGGTGATGCCCTCGACCACGAACGCAAGATCATCGTATCGTTCGACAGCACGTTCGATGTGATGGAATGCGAGCAGCTGTGCCTGGATGCCGGCGTGCCCGGGCGCATTATGCCTTTGCCCGGCTCCATTACCGCAGGCTGCGGTCTGTGCTGGGCCATGCCGTTCTCGGGCGATGCGCTCGCCGCCTTTCGCGCTGCCACCGAGGGCCGCATAACCCCCGCCGACTACCATCAGCTCGTCCTCTAACTACCACACCACAAAGGTGCTGTCCCCAATGTGGTGGTTTGGAACACGTGGACGAAACAGGTTTGAAACACGGGTTTTGCACGTCAGGCACTCAAAAACGCCTCTACCTGCATCGTAATCAAAACGAAACATCTGCTCGTCTGCTTATGCGAAACTTTCCCGCAACAGTGCGATATTATCCATACACGATAAAGTTCGCGGCGCACAGGGTGCCGCGACCGACACTTTTCGTTTCCCGTCATTGGAGGAAGCATGAGCTACACGCAGAAAGTTCTCGACGAGCTCAAGGCCCGCTATCCCGAGCAGCCTGAGTTCATCCAGGCCGCGACCGAGATCCTCGGCACTATCCAGCCGGCGCTCGACGCCCATCCCGAGTACGAGGAGGCCGCCCTGCTGGAGCGCCTCGTCGAGCCCGAGCGCATCGTTATGTTCCGTGTCCCCTGGGTCGACGACCAAGGCAAGGTCCAGGTCAACCGCGGCTACCGCGTCGAGTTCAACTCTGCTATTGGACCCTACAAGGGCGGCCTGCGCTTTAACCCGACGGTCACCCTGGGCATGCTCAAGTTCCTGGGCCTGGAGCAGATCCTCAAGAACAGCCTGACCACCCTTCCCATGGGCGGCGGCAAGGGCGGCTCCGACTTTGACCCCAAGGGCAAGTCCAACAACGAAATCATGCACTTCTGCCAGTCCTTCATGACCGAGCTCTTTCGCCACATTGGCCCCAACACCGACGTTCCCGCCGGCGACCTGGGCGTTGGCGGCCGCGAGGTTGCCTACATGTTCGGTCAGTACAAGCGCCTGACCAACGAGTGGACCGGCGTCCTCACCGGCAAGGGTCTCTCCTTTGGCGGCTCGCTTGCCCGTACCGAGGCCACCGGCTACGGTCTGGTCTACTTTGTGGACGAGTACCTCAAGAGCCGCGGCGAGTCCTTCGAGGGCAAGAACGTCGTCGTTCACGGCTCCGGTAACGTCGCTATCTACGCGGTCCAGAAGGTCGCCCAGCTCGGCGGCAAGGTCCTGGCTTGCTCCGACACCCACGGCTGGGTCGAGGATCCCGACGGCATCGACTACACCGTGCTCGAGCATGTCTACAACAAGAAGCGCTCCGGCCACGACAAGGGCGTCACGCTCGCTATGTACGTTGACGAGAAGCCCAACGCCGTGTGGCACGAGGGCGACGGCCGCGGCGTGTGGCAGCTGCCCTGCGACATCGCGCTGCCCTGCGCTCGCGAGAACACGCTGCTGCTCGAGGACGCCCAGGCGCTCGTCGCCAACGGCTGCAAGGTGGTCGGCGAGGGCGCGAACATGCCCACGACCATCGAGGCCACGACCTACTTCCAGGAGAACGGCGTCGCCTTTATGCCTGGTAAGGCTGCCAACGCCGGTGGCGTGCTCGTGTCCGGCCTGGAAATGAGCCAGAACGCCGAGCACCTGTCCTGGACCTTCGAGGAGGTCGACGGCAAGCTCGAGCAGCTCATGCGCGGCATGTTCCACAACGTGGACGACACCGCCAAGGAGTACGGCGAGGAGGGCAACTTCGTCATGGGCGCCAACATCGCCGGCTTCCTGAAGGTCGCCGACGCCATGCTCGCCCAGGGCGTCTGCTAAATCTTCGCTCGACATAGCATTGATAAGGCTCCCAGCTATCCGGCTGGGAGCCTTTTTTATCCCGGAGGACTCCTCATAACTTGCGGTGATATACGTACTGTTTTGCGTTCCAGAACGGCTAATCAGTCCGTATATCACCGCAAGTTATGGATGGGTGGGTGGATTTTGTCCTAAAACGGTGTGCGGCCCCTCGTTTGGTACACTTAAAGGTACTGGACAAGTGAAGAGATGGGGGAGAACGTGCTCAAGTTCGGTACCTACGTCCGTGTTGGAAACGCGGCCGAAGCCTATGAGCTCTTGCAGAAGAACCGCAACAACAAGATTGTGGGCGGCGGCATCTGGATGCGCCTGGGTTCGCGTCGTGTGGCGACGGCGATTGACCTTTCGGCCTGCGGACTCGACAAGATCGAGGAGACCGAGACCGAGTTTCGCATCGGTGCCATGTGCACCCTGCGCCAGCTCGAGCGTCATGCCGGGCTCAACGCGCTTGTCAACAATGTCTTTGAGTTCGCCGTCCACGACATCGTGGGCGTGCAGCTGCGCAACACCGCCACGGTGGGCGGCAGCATCTACGGCCGCTTTGGCTTCTCGGACGTTCTCTCTGCCTTCCTCGCGCTCGATTCCTATGTTGAGCTGACGGGCGCCGGCCGCGTGCCGCTCGCCGAGTTCGTGGATATGGGCTACGTGCGCGACGTGATCGAGCATGTCGTGGTCGTCAAGCACGATTACCGTGCGAGCTACGAGGCCGTGCGCAAGGCTGCGACCGACTTCCCCTCGCTGAACGTCACCGCCGCCTGGTGGGACGGATCCTGGCACGTCACCGTGGGCGCCCGCCCGCTGCGCGCAACCTTGCTGCAGGGCGAGGCGTGTGGCCTCACCAGCGAGCGGCCTTCCGAGGACGAGCTGCGCGCCCTGGCCGCGTCCGTGCGCGCGCTGAGCTATGGCACCAACCTGTGGGGCTCGGCCGACTACCGCCGCCGCATCTCGGCCCCGCTGGCGATTCAGGCTGTGCGCCGCGCCGCCGGCATCGAGCTTTCGGCCGCGCTTGCCCGCGAGCTCGAGACCGTGCAAGTGCCTAAGTTTGCCACGGACGAGTATTCCTGCCGCCGCGTGCCCGGCGTCGATTCTAGCGAGGTGCGCTAATGGCTGCCAAACTCATCGATCTTTCCTTTACGCTCAACGGCCGCAAGGTCAAGGTTCAGATCGCCCCCGACACCATGCTCTTTGCGCTGCTGCGCGAGCAGGGTTGCGCGTCGGTGCGCTGCGCCTGCGAGACCACCAACTGCGGTCTATGCACGGTGTGGCTTGACGGCGACCCGGTGCTGAGCTGCTCGGTTCCCGCCGCGCGCGTCGAGGGCCGCTCCGTTACCACGCTCGAGGGCCTCAAGGCCGAGTCCGAGGCACTCGCCCGCGCAATGGCTGCCGAAGGCGCCGAGCAGTGCGGTTTTTGCGCCCCCGGCCTTATCATGAACGTGCTGGCGCTCGCCCGCGCCGCCAAGGAGGACCCGAGCCTCGTCGCCACGCGCGAGGAGCTCTCACGCCAGCTCGCCGGCAACCTCTGCCGCTGCAGCGGCTACGAGAGCCAGCTGCGCGCCATCGTGCGCTTCCTCAACGAGTCCGGCGTGCAGGTGGGCTTCGAGATGCCCGAGCTGCCGGTCAATAACACCAGCTCCGACGGTGTCGCGTACAAGCAGATTACTCATAAGCAGCCCAAGAAGGACTCGAAGGCGCTGCTCGAGGGTCGTCCCGTCTACACGGGCGATCTGGTGCCCGCCGGCGCCCTGATTGTCAAGCTCAAGCGCAGCCCCTATGCCCGCGCCAAGATCCGCTCCATCGATACGTCGCGCGCCCTGAAGGTGCCCGGCGTGGTGGGTGTCTATACCTACGAGGACGTGCCCAAGCGCCGCTTTACCATTGCCGGCCAGAGCTATCCGCAGCCGAGTCCCTACGACCGCCTGATCCTCGAGAACCTGGTGCGCTACCAAAACGAGGAGGTGGCGATCGTCGCCGCCGAGACCGAGGAGGCCGCCGACAAGGCGCTCAAGCTCATCAAGGTCGACTATGAGGTGCTTGAGCCCCTGCTCGACTTTACCCAGGCACTCGATAACGACATCGTGGTCCACCCCGAGGGCGACGTGACCTTTATGTTCCCGCAGGGCGGCGACGTTGCTCGCAACCTGGTGTGCAGCGGCACGAGCGACTTTGGCGACTTGGACGAGGCCTTCGCCCAGAGCGATATCGTCTTTGAGCGCACCTACACCAGCCAAGCCACGCAGACCGCGCCCATGGAAACCTTCCGCGCCTTCGCGACGACCGACGCGTTCGGGCGCATCTCGGTGACCACTTCCACGCAGGTGCCCTTCCACGTGCGTCGCATGGTCGCGCAGTCGCTCGACATTCCGCAGTCGCAGGTGCAGGTTATCAAGCCGCGCATCGGCGGCGGCTTTGGCTCCAAGCAGACGGGCTGCTGCGAGATCTTCGTTGCGTTTGTGACGCAGCAGACCGGCCGTCCGAGCTACTGCTGCTACACCCGTGAGGAGACCATCACTGCGGGCAACTCGCGCCACCAGATGCAGATGACCGTTAAACTGGGCGCCATGAACGACGGCACCATCACGGCTATCGATCTGCACACGCTGTCCAATGCCGGCGCGTACGGCGAACACGCCACCACGACGATCGGCCTATCGGGCCACAAGAGCCTGCCCATCTACAACCATGTGAAGGCGAGCCGCTTTAGCTGGGACGCCGTCTACACCAACACTAACCGCGGCGGCGCGTATCGCGGCTACGGTGCCACCCAGGGCCAGTTTGCCGTGGAGAGTGCCGTCAACGAGCTCGCCGACATGCTGCACATGGACCCGGCCGACCTGCGCCTTAAGAACATCGTGCGCGAGGGCGAGATCATGCCGCAGTACTACAACGAGAAGCTCAACGCCTGCGCGCTCGACCGCTGTCTGCTACGCGCAATGGACATGATCGGTTGGCGCGACAAGCCGCTAGCCGTCGACCTGGGCGACCGCGTGCGTGCTCTGGGCTGCGCGCTCACCATGCAGGGCTCGGGCATTTCCAACGTGGATATCGCCGGCATCGATATGCGCCTGGAAGAGGATGGCTTCATTACCATCGGCACCGGCGCCACTGATAACGGCATGGGCGTCGACACGATCCTGGCGCAGATTGCCGCCGAGGAGCTGGGCGTTGAAAGCTCGCTGATCGTGGTGCGCGGCGTGGACACCGACGTGTCGCCGTTCGACGCCGGCTCGTACGCGAGCTCGGGCACGTACGTGACGGGCCTGGCAGCCAAGAACGCCGCGACCGAGCTGCGCGAGAAGATCTGCGCTAAGGCAGCCCAGATGTGGGATGTGGACGCCGCCGACGTGGTCTTCGATGGCCAGTACGTGCGCCTGTCCGACGAGCGTGCCGCGCGCGAGCAGAACCGCTACCTCA
>CAUASQ010000059.1 GCA_958431945.1 uncultured Collinsella sp.
TTGCCGCGCCCCGCAGTGCCCGCTTCCCCCGAGAACAATTATCAGTGCAGGTAGACGTGTTGTCACTATACGGTGTTGTCGGCATGTCTTGAATTTGCCGCATACTTCTGGATTGGGTGCTCATTTAGCACTCTCGATGTCCCCACATCCTCTAAAAAAGTTCTTAAAACAGCCTTAAAGGCGCTCCAGCTCGCGTTGACAGCGTAAAATACGCATGTTTGACTATGACAGAAGTGGATTTTAGAGGAAGGGTGCGCTATGGAGGTGCTGGTTGTTGGCAACACCGCATATGTTGACGATGACTTTTGCGCCAAGGCGTTCCCCGGGGACCACGTTAAGGTCGTCGCTGCCGCGGAAGCGCGCCGCGACGAGTCGTCGCCCCATGCCTCGTGGAAAGAGCTGCTTCGGCACTTGGAGCAGGCCTACGAGTTCGACCGCGTGGTCTACCTGTCTAATTACCTAACCCCGCATACCGATACCGTGGGCGATATCGAGCTGCTGCGCTCGGTCTTTCGTACGTGCGCGGGTCGCCGGGTCCAACTGCTGTATGTAGCGGGGCCCGCGGGTGCCGAGGGTGCCGCCGATGCCGCGGGGCGAACGGGCAAGGGCATTATCGCGCACGCAGCCAACGACCTGTGCCGCTACTACGCTGCTCGCGAGGGCGTTCAGACCAAGATCCTGCGCGTGCCGTTCCTGTATACCGCGTCTGCCGCGCTGGAAGACCCGTTTTTGGTGCCGATGCTCGACGCATGCTCAACCGGATCGGCCGCTCTGCAGGGCGCGCAGGATGCGGCGTTTCCCCTGCTGTGTGCCGAGGAGCTTTCGGTGCTGGTACGCCGTATCTTCGACAGCTGGGATGGCAACTTTGAGACGCTCGACGTAGCCGATACCTTCCATCATACGGCGGGCGAGGTGGGCGAGGCCCTTCAGGCACTGTTCCCAGGGCTCTCAGTTGCCTATGGCGATTCTGCCGGCTACGCCCTGCCCGCCAGCGACGTCGCTCGCGTGCACTATGGCTGGTTTCAGCGCTACGACTTGCTGCGCGACCTCTCGACCATTCAGGCTCGCTGGGATGCTGGCCGTGCAAAGAAGGTCAACCCCTTGCGCGCGGCCATCGACCGCATTCAAATGCGCACGCTGCCTGTCAAATGCCTGGAGACGGCAGCCGCCTGGGTGCTCTTTGAAGTGCTGGAGCGCTTGTTCTCCCAATCGACCCAGCTCAACGTGCTCGATTATCGCCTGCTCTACGTGGTGCTCATCGGCACGCTGTATGGCTTGGACTTTGGCCTGGTTGCGGCGCTGCTGGCGTCGGTGGGTTTGGCTGCGAGTTACTTTACTTTGTACGGCTATACCTTCCAGGGCCTGTTCTACGAGCCGTCCAACTGGCTGCCGTTTATCGCGTACTTTGTTGTGGGTGCCGTGTGCGGCTATGTGCAGCTGCGCAACAGCGAAGCCATTAGGGCGGAGCGCGATCAAAACGAGCTCGTGCGCAACCGCAATACGTTTCTTACGCAGCTCTACCACGACGCGATCGAGGATAAGCGCGCGTACAGGCGCCAGATCGTGGGTCGCCACGACAGCTTTGGCAAGATCTTTGCCGTGACGCAGGAGCTTGACGTGCTCAACCCACGCGACATCTATCGCAAGTGCTGCGAGCTTCTGGGCGAGATCCTCGAGAACGATTCGGTGGCGATCTACCATGTTTCGGGCGGGGCATTTGCACGCCTGGTGGCAGCAAGTCCCGCGATTGCCGAAGATGCCGCACGCTCGCTTACGCTTGAGCAGCTTTCGCCCCTTTTGGGCGACGGGGGTCGTTCGAACCTGTGGGTGAACCGCGAGCTGACGCCGGGGCTTCCCATGTTTGGATACACGATCGAGTGTGACGGGGCGCCCGCCGTGTTGATCTTTGTGCGTCGTGCGGCCGAAAACCAAATGACCCTCTATTATCAAAATCTGTTCCGCATCTTGTGCGGCCTGGTCGAAAGCGCGCTGGGCCGTGCCTTTGACTATGAAGCGGTGGCACAGGATAAGCGTTGCGTTGACGGTACTTGCGTGCTCAAGCAGGCTGCCTTTGGCCAAGAGCTCGCGGCCGAGCAGGCGCTGGTAGATGGCAAGATGGGCAGCTTTTTGCTCCTGCGCGTGGTACCGGGCATGGAGCCTGTCGGCGAGCTAGTGGGCGCAATTGGGTCGGCAATCCGCGAGAGCGATGCGGCGGGCCTGGTCGATGGTGACATGCTCTACCTGCTTATGCGCCAGGCAAAGGCGTGCGATCTGCCCATTATCCGCGAGCGCCTGAGCGCAAAGCAGATTGCGGTGGAGCCCGTCGACGGCGAGGACATCGTGGCGCTGCTGCAGCACATCGCTTACACCGGTGACGGTGAGGGGGATGTCGCTTGATCTCGCTTGTCGTTGCCGCCGTCTTGTTGCTGATTCATGCGCTGGTTTGCCTGGTGCTGTGGATGCTCATGAAGTTGGGCCTGCTGCCGGTGCGCGGGCACATGCTGGCTGTGATAGTGCTGGTGCCGCTGTGGGGACCGTTGCTGGTGGTTCTGCTATCGGTCCGCAGCGCGGTGTTTGGCGAGGGACTGAAAGAGTCTGCGCTGGAGTCGCTGCGCTTCAACGACGACCTGCATCGCAGCATCCTAGTGCACGAACGTGATGCCGATGCAGGCGTAGTGCCGCTCGAGGAGGCGCTCATCGTCAACGACCCGGCAGACCGACGCCGCCTAATGCTCTCCATGCTCACCGAGGAGCCCGACGCGTACTTGGCGCAGCTGCAGGCGGCTAAGCTTAACGACGACGTTGAGGTGGCACACTATGCCGCGACGGCGGTGGCGCAGATCTCCAAGGAGTCCGACCTTAAACTGCAGCAGCTGGAGCGTGCCTTTAAGACGGACCCGAGCGCGCAAAACCTCAACGAATACTGCGATTTTCTTGGTGAATACTTGGGCTCGGGCTTGGCCGAGGGGCGCGTGGCTCAGATTCAGCGCCAACAGTACGCGCGCCTGCTTGCGCGTCGCTGCGAGCGCGAGGACACCCTTGAGCTTCGCATTCGATACGCGACGGCGCTGGCCGATGTCGGACAGATCGACGAGGCGCAGGCCGTGACCGACCAACTGGTGCTCGACGTGCCCGAGGAGCAGGAGGTTTGGATGCTTTGCCTGCGGCTGGCGGTGATGCGCCGCGACGGTGACGAGGTCCACCGCGTGATCGATGCAATTGACAAACAGCATGTATACTTGAGCGCCGCCAACCGCGAGGAACTGGCGTTTTGGCGCAACGGAGAGGAGGCCCGATGAGCGTGGTACAGCATATCCGCGACCGTGCGGGCCATTTTCGCTGGATGGGGCTGCTTGTGGTGTGGGCGGTCTTTATTGCCATGGCGGCCGTGCTGCTGGTGGAGCGCGCCGGCGTACAGTACAGTGCGGGCCAGCATAAGCTGGGGATGCTTGCCGACAACGATGCGCTGCCGGCTTCCTCGGCAATATTTGGCCAAAAGCCCACGTGCCTGGTCATTACCGATTCCGATCAAGCTGGCGTCGAGGACGTAAAGGAGCAGTTCGACCAGATTCTGCTCGACATGAAGATCGCGCACCGCGACGTGGACCTTGCCCTGGACGGCGCGGATGCCATTCCCTCGCTGACCTCCTACGATTGCGTGATTTTGCTCATGCCGTCGCTCGATGGGCTCGGTACGCACCTGAGCGACATTATGAGTTGGGTGAGTGCCGGCGGTTCGCTTATGCTCGCCATGCCGCCGGATAACTCGAGCTATCTGCAAGTGATTGCCTCCAAGCTTGGCATTGAATCGGCCGGATATGACTATGTAAAAGCCGAAAGCATTGTGCCGGGCGAGGACTTTATGCTGGGCGGGGGAGAGCGCTACGAGCTCTCGGACCCCTTTGATTCGTCGCTTTCGGTTTCGCTGCGCGAGACGGCTCGTGTGTGGGCTAAGACCGGCGATGCGGGCGCCCCGCTCATTTGGTCGAATGACTGCGGTAGCGGTCGCACCGTGGTGTGCAATATCGGTATCTATGACAAGGTCATGCGCGGTTTTTACGCCGCGGCGATCAGCCTGCTGGGCGATGCCACGGCCTACCCCGTCATCAACAGCGCCGTCTTCTATCTGGACGACTTTCCCAGCCCCGTGCCCTCGGGCGACGGCACCTACATCAAGCGCGACTACGGGCTTTCTATCGCCGACTTTTATGCCAAGGTCTGGTGGCCCGATCTGCAAAAGCTCGCGCAAAAATACGGCATTCGCTATACCGGCGTGATGATCGAAAACTACGAGGATGCGGTCAACCAGACCGAGCCCGCGCGCCAGGCCGATACCACGCAGTTCCGCTACTTTGGCGGCATGCTGCTGCAGATGGGCGGAGAGCTGGGCTTTCACGGCTACAACCATCAGCCGCTGGCACTCTGGGACACCGACTATGGCACGCTTTACGACTACAAGACGTGGAAGAATAAGGAGACGATCGTTGCATCGCTCAACGAGCTTATCGCCTTTCAGGACGAGGTGCTGCCCAACGCGCACGGCTCGGTCTACGTGCCGCCGTCGAATATCCTTTCGGCCCGCGCGCGCAAGCTTATCGGTACCGATGTCCCGCGCATTAAGACCATTGCCAGTACGTATTTTGAGGACGGCACCGACCTGCCGTACGTGCAGGAGTTTGGCGTGGCGAGCGATGGCATTGTGGAGCAGCCGCGTATTGTCTCGGGCGGCATGGTCGACGATTCCTACATGCGCCTGGCTGCCGTGTCCGAGCTCAACATGCACTACGTGAGCACGCACTTTATGCACCCGGACGACCTGCTCGATCCCGATCGAGGCGCCAAGGAGGGCTGGGAGGTCTACAAGGGCGGCCTGACCGACTACCTGGACTGGCTTACCAAGTCTGCGCCCGACCTACGTCGCCAGACCGGTTCGGAATGCTCGGGCGCCATCCAGCGCTTTTCGTCCGTGACGGTGAGCGTGGATGCAAACGCGGATGCCTGGACACTCAGTCTGGGCAATTTCCACGACGAAGCGTGGCTCATGTTCCGCGCCAACAACGGCGAG
This sequence comes from uncultured Collinsella sp., assembly GCA_958431945.1. Classification (GTDB taxonomy): domain Bacteria; phylum Actinomycetota; class Coriobacteriia; order Coriobacteriales; family Coriobacteriaceae; genus Collinsella. Next base: position 5,066 of record CAUASQ010000059.1, read on the forward strand.
CCGGGTGCGGTCACGGGTGGCGAGATTACGCATTTGACGGGCGACCTGTACCTGGTCAAAGCTACGGACAAGACGGTGACCATTGCACGCAAGGAGGGTGGCGACAAATGAGAATCTGCTTGGTACTCGAGGGCTGCTACCCCTATGTGCACGGCGGCGTGTCCACATGGATGCACGGCTATATACAGGCCATGCCCGAGCACGAGTTTGTGCTGTGGGTGATTGGCGCGCATGCTGCCGACCGCGGCAAGTTTGTCTACGAGCTCCCCAAAAACGTGGTCGAGGTGCACGAGGTGTTCTTGGACGACGCGCTGCGTCTTTCGGGCGAGCAGGAAGAGGTCGGCTTTGATGACCGCGAGCGCGAGGCGCTGCGCCGCCTGGTATCGCTTTCTAATCCGGATTGGGACGTGCTGTTCGATATCTTCCAGCGCCGTCGCGTGCATCCGCTCTCGTTTTTGCAGAGCCGTGCCTTTATGGATATCTTTCGCGACGTGTGCCTGGCCGAGTATCCCTACACGCCCTTTGCCGATGCATTCCACACCATGCGCTCCATGTTGCTGCCCGTGCTCTACCTGCTGGGCAGTGAGGTGCCGGTGGCCGATGTGTACCATGCCATCTCGACCGGCTACGGTGGCCTGCTCGCCTGCCTGGGCTCAAGCGTTCACCAGGCTCCGGTGCTGCTGACCGAGCACGGCATTTATACCCGCGAGCGTGAGGAAGAGATCATTCGCGCCGACTGGGTCGTGCCGTCGTTTAAGGACCGCTGGATTCGCTTTTTCTACCTGCTTTCGGAGGAGATCTACCGTCGCGCCTTTCGCGTGACGAGCCTGTTCCACAACGCCCGCAAAACGCAGATCGATATGGGCTGCGATGCGGACAGATGCCTGGTCATCCCCAACGGCATCCAGTTCGACCGCTTTAAGGACATTCCCTTAAAGCCCGATGACGGCTGGGTGGACATTGGCGCGGTGGTGCGCCTGGCGCCCATCAAGGACGTCAAGACCATGATCTATGCCTTCTTTGAACTGCACGAGCGCCTGCCCCGTGTGCGCCTGCACATTATGGGCGGCGTGGACGACGAGGAGTACGGCGCCGAGTGCCACGCGCTGGTCGAAACCCTGGGCGTGCGCGACCTGATCTTTACCGGCCGCGTCAACGTGGTCGAATACATGGAAAAGCTCGACTTTACCATTTTGACGAGCATCTCAGAGGGCCAGCCGCTCAGCGTGTTGGAGTCGCTTGCCGCGTGTCGCCCCTGCGTGACGACCGAGGTCGGCTGCTGTCGCGAGCTGCTCGAGGGCGCCCCCGGCGACGACTTTGGCGTGGCCGGATTTGTGACGCCGCCTATGTATCGCAAGGGCTTGGCCGATGCCATGGAACGCATGTGCACAAGCCGAGCTCGTCGCATTGAAATGGGGGAGCGCGGCCAGCGTCGCGTTGCCACGTACTTTTTGCACGAGCAGATGCTCGCCAACTATCGCGCGCTGTACGACGAGACGGCGCGTGCGTTTGACCTGCCCAGAGAGGGGGAGTAGCCGGTGGCCGGAATCGGTTTTGAGCTCAAACGCCTGTTTAGGCGCAAGGGTCTGTTTGCCACGATGCGCGCCTATGGCTACGCCGGCATTGTGTGCACGGGCCCCATGCTGCTGGGCGTGCTGCTCCAGGTGGGTATCTTGGTGCTGTGCGGTCTGTGGGGCGTGGGTCGCGCCAACCAGGATCTGCTGGTGTGCATGGTGACCTATACGCTGCTGGCCTCGCTTACGCTCACAAGCTTTTTCTCCATGCCGGTCACGCGCTTTTTGGCCGACATGCTTTTTGCCGAGCGCGAGGAAGAGATCTTGCCCTCGTTTTGGGGCTCCAACGCCATCATGCTCGTTGCGGGCACGGTACTCTACGGCGTCTTTTTGCTGTTCTCGGGCGCCACACTGCTGCAGGGGCTGCTGTGCCTGTGGCTGTTCAACATCATGATCGTCAACTGGAACGGCATGAGCTATCTCACGGCCATCAAGGACTATCGAGGCATCCTGTGCAGCTTTGCGGCTGCTATTGGCGTGGCGTGTCTGTGCGCCCTGGCCTCGCTGGCGCTGGGGCTGCCACCGGTCGAGGGCCTGTTGGCGTCAATCGCCCTAGGCTACGGCGTCATGCTTGCCTGGGATGTGGTACTGCTGTACCGGTATTTTCCACGGAGTGACCGGAGTCCCTGGCGTTTTTTGCGCTGGCTCGACCAATTTATGCCGCTTGCGCTTACGGGGCTGTTTACCAACTTGGGGCTTTTCACACACCTGGTTATTATCTGGGCGGGCCCTATTGGCGTGCAGATCAAAGGCCTGTTTTACGGGGCTCCTTACCATGACGTGCCGGCACTCATTGCGTTTTTGACCACACTCGTCACGACCGTCAACTTTGTGGTGTCGGTCGAGGTCAATTTCTATCCGCGGTACCGCAACTACTACAGCCTGTTTAACGGCGGCGGCGTGGTGGGCGATATTGTGGTGGCCGAGGAGGAGATGCTCTCCACGCTCAACAGCGAACTGCGCTTTTGCGCGCTCAAGCAGCTGTTTGTGACGGCGGCGGTCATTTCGCTCGAGACCACAGTGCTCTCGGCCCTGCCGCTGGGCTTTAACAACCTTATGCACGGGTATTTTCGCACGTTATGCGTAGGCTATGGCCTGTATGCCGTGGGCAACACGATCCTGCTTATCTTGCTGTACTTTACCGACTACAAGGGGGCCGTGCTGGCCTCGGGCCTGTTTGCCGGTGTGGCAGGGCTGGCGACCGCCGTGTCGTTGCTTTTGCCGCAGCAGTTTTACGGCTTTGGCTTTTTGTTGGGTGCGGTGGTGTTTTTTATCGTGGCCCTGCTGCGGCTCGATACCTATACCGCCAACTTGCCGTATCGTATCCTGAGCCAGCAGCCCATGGTGGCGATCGACAAAACGGGTCGCTTTACACAGCTGGGCTGCTTGCTCGACCGCGTTGAGCAGCGCTATGAGGAGTGCCGCCGTAAGGGTGAGCCGCACGGCGCGTTTGAGCGCACGGTGGTCCGTGTGTATCGCAACCATTGGGGAGGTCCTGATGACCGATAGGATGATGTCTCGCCGTCGCCTGTTTGAGGCGGCTGCCGGTGCGCTGTTGCTTTCGGGCTGCTCGGTGCAGGAAGACTCCTCGACCAAAAAGGTCAAAAAGCAGGACAAGATTAAAAAGGCCGAGTCCTCGGACGGTACCAAGCACCTACGCGACAAAGATGAACTGTACGAGGTCTACGACGACTCGGGCATCGTGACCATGTACCTGACGGTCTCGCGCGGCAACAGTTCTGAGAACACCGACCACAGCTGGGCCGAGATCAATACGTACTCGGTCTACGACTATGCCGACATGGGTGTGACGCGCTATCAGGTTATGGGCCTGTTGCAGACGGGCGACGAAGACGGCCCGGTGGCCGGCGAGGTTGGCTATGGCGAGGAAGCGCCCAATGCCACCGTGCAGGTGCGTGGCCAGACGTCGAGCTCCTACACGCAAAAGAATTACAAGGTGGAGCTCAAAAAAGGCAAGGGCACCTGGCGCCAACAGCGCGCGATTGCGCTCAACAAGCACATGGGCGAGGGTATGCGTTTTCGCAACAAGATGGCCTACGACCTTATCCGCGGGATTCCCCAGATGATGGGCCTGCGTACGCAGTTTGTGCATCTGTGGGTGTGCGACCAGACCGAAAAGTCCAACGATACCTTTGAGGACTACGGCCTGTTTACGCAGGTTGAGCAGCTCAACAAGACGGCGCTTAAGGCACATGGCCTGGATAAGAGCGGGCACCTGTACAAGGTGAACAGCTTTGATTTCCATCGCTACGAGGACACCATTAAGCTTGCCGACGATCCCGACTACAACCAGGCAAGCTTTGAGGGTATGCTCGAGATTAAGGGCGATTCGGACCACACCAAGCTCATCGAGATGCTCGACGCCCTCAACGACGAATCGCAAAAGATCGATGACGTGCTCGACGCCTACTTTGATACCGAGAACCTGGTCTATTGGCTGGCGTTTCAGATTCTGACGGGCAACTGCGATACGCAGAACCGTAACTGCTATCTGTATAGCCCGCTCAACTCCAATACCTGGTACTTTTTTGATTGGGATAACGACGGCATGCTGCGCAAGCTGGAGCTTTCTCTTGCCGGGTTCTCGGACTATGCGAGCTGGGAGCGCGGCGTAAGCAACTACTGGGGCAACGTGCTATTCAATCGTGCGCTGCGCAGCAAATCGTTCCGCAGTGAGCTCGACCGCGCCGTAAAGGACCTGCGCTCGTATATGACCGAGGCACGCCTGGCCAAGATGATTAAACATTATCGCGAAGTGACTGAATCCCTGGTCTTTGCTTCGCCCGATATCGACAATCTGCCTGTCACCAAGGACGAATACGAGCGGATTGCCGCGGCGATTCCCTCCGAGATCGAGGAGAACTACAAGAGCTTTCGCGAGAGCTATAAAAAGCCCATGCCGTTCTACATTGGCGTGCCACAGATCGATAACGGTAAGCTGCGCATTAACTGGGATGCGTCCTACGACTTTAAGGCGCGTGACATTCGCTATACCGTGGAGCTGGCGCGCGACTATGCCATAAGCGATGTGCTTTTTAAGGCCGAGGACGTGCTGCTGCCCGAAGTGACCTGCGATGCGCCCGATGCCGGCCAGTATTTTGTGCGCGTGCGCGCCACCAACTCCGACGGCTATACGCAAGATGCGTTTGACTACTATGTGACCGACGACGGCAAACACTACGGCATGAAGTGTTTTTACGTGCAGGACGGTGGTAAGGTCGTGGAGGACACGTATGAGGAGGGCTAGCGCGCTGCTTGAGCGCCTGGCGGATCCGCCTGTGCGTGCCACGCAGGAGCGTTACCGCCACGAGCTCAAATTTCTCATTAACGAGGGTGAGCGCGCCGCGCTGGCCTGCCGCATGGCGCCGGTGTTTAAGCTAGACAAGCATGCGCAGGCGGGCGGCTATACCATTCGCAGCCTGTACTTTGACGACTACTGCAACTCGGCCTACGAAGAAAAAGACGCCGGCATCCTCATGCGCAAAAAGTATCGCGTGCGCATCTACAACGGCAGCGACAAGGTGATTAAGCTCGAGCGCAAAAAGAAGTACGGCAGCTGGATCTACAA
>CAUASQ010000060.1 GCA_958431945.1 uncultured Collinsella sp.
TTCGTGTTAGTCATTCCGTCCTCTTATACCAAAAAGACGGCCCTCCAAACGGAGCGACCGTCTTTTGCAAAGATTATTTTGTCCCGAGGCGAAACTTAGTGCCTAAAGTGGCGAGCGCCTGTAAAGACCATAGCAATATTGTGCTCGTTGCAGGCCTGGATGCTCTCGTCGTCGCGCTTGGAGCCGCCGGGCTGGATGATGCAGGTCACACCATACTCGGCAAGCACGTCGACGTTGTCGCGGAACGGGAAGAACGCGTCGCTTGCGCAGGCAAAGCCGCCCTTCTCCACGCCCTCGCGCTCGCAGAAGTCCTCGGCGCGCTCGCAGGCAAGCAGCGCAGAGTCAACGCGGTTAGGCTGACCCGGGCCCATGCCAATGCCGGCCTTGCCCTTGGAGACCAGGATGGCGTTGGACTTGACGCCCTTGCAGACCTTCCAGGCAAACTCGAGCTCGGCCATCTCGGCGTCAGTGGGCTTGCGGTCGGTGGGAAACGTGAAGGTCGCGGGATCCTCGGTCACGTGATCGACTTCCTGCACCAGCATGCCGCCGTCGACGGAGCGCAGCTCCACCTGGGCGCCGTGGTCTACGCCGCCGGTAGCCAGCACGCGCAGGTTGGGGCGCTTAGCCATGCGCTCGAGTGCCTCGGCGGTGTAGCTCGGGGCGATGATGACCTCGACGAACTGCTTGTTCTGATCGGCAAAGTGCTCAACCAGATCAAAGGGAACCTCGCGGTTGCAGGCGATGATGCCGCCGAAGGCGCTCTTGGGATCGCAGGCGAAGGCGCGGTCGTAGGCGGCCGTGATGTCCTCGGCAACGGCAGAACCGCAGGGATTCTGGTGCTTGAGGATCACGCAGGCCGGCTCGTCGAACTCGCGGACCAGGTTCCAGGCGGCGTCGGCATCCAGATAGTTGTTGTAGCTGAGCGGCTTGCCCTGGATCTGCTCGGAGCCCACGAGCGGGAACTGCGAGCTCGCGGTGTTCTCGCAGCCCTCGGCAAAGCGGTAGACCGTGGCCTTCTGCTGAGGATTCTCGCCATAGCGCAGGTCGTCGACCTTCTCCAGCGAGATCTCGAGCTTGGCAGAGGTGTCCGCCACGTCGCTTGCCTGGGCGGCAAGCCAACGGGAGATGGCCGTGTCGTAGGCGGCGGTGGTCTGGTAGACCTTCACCTGCAGGCGGCGACGGGTGGAAAGCGTGGTGCAGCCACCGGTCTCGCGCATCTCGGCCAGGACGGCGTCGTAGTCGGCCGGGTCGGAAATGACGGTAACGCTCGCGGCGTTCTTGGCAGCAGAGCGCAGCATGGAGGGGCCACCGATGTCGATGTGCTCGATAGCGTCCGCGAAGGTGACCTCGGGGTTGGCGACGGTCTTCTCGAACTCGTACAGGTTGACGACGACCAGGTCGATCAGCTTAATGCCGTGCTGAGCCGCCTCCTGCATGTGCTGCTCGGAATCGCGGCGGGCCAGCAGCGCGCCGTGAACCTTGGGGTGCAGGGTCTTAACGCGGCCGTCCATCATCTCGGGATAGCCCGTGAATTCCTCGATGGGGGTTACGGGAACGCCCGCGTCCTCGATGGCACGAGCCGTGCCGCCCGTAGAGATGATCTCGACGCCAAAGTCGTCAACCAGCGTCCGTGCGAAATCGACGACGCCCGTCTTATCGGTAACCGAGATCAACGCGCGCGCGATCTTCACATCAGATCCCATGCAGTCCTCCTGTCTGGTACGCCGCCGTGCTCTGTGAGTCGGTGATACGTCGATCTGCAGCGCTCGCGCAGCGGCATTGAAAATACTGATTCAATGTAGCGCATCGAGCGCATCGATGCACCCCGCAACGGGCGCATGTGCAGAAAAAGCTTGCGAGCGGAGGATATGGGTGCGGCATCGGGCACGGTGAGTTCATGGAACACAGGGGCACCATAATTAGACGCCAACGGCGTGGTAGAACTGTGCTCGATATGCATCCGCAAAAGAAAGAGGCACCATGGTCTCGCGGGTTCTCTACCGACCGTTTGATACCGAAGACTTCAACGCCATCGCGCTGATTCTGCAGCAACTATGGCATAACAATTCGGATAACGATGAGTACAACCGCCTCGAGGCCTCATGCGACCTCGCCTATTGCCTTTCGTCATCGACGTTTTCGCAGGTTGCCGTAATCGACGGTCAGGCGCGTGGCATTTCGCTCGCGCGTGCGGGACAGAGCTCCGGCGCCACTATCAACGAGCATTGGATGGATACCGAACGCGCGCTGCTATCGCAGATGCGTGAGCTAGAGCCCGATGCGTGCGCCGAGTATCTCTCGTTTGTACGCGCAACCATCCGAACCAACAACCGCCTGCTCGAGAGCAGCCCGTTGCCGCACGACAACGAAGTCACGCTGCTCGCCGTCGATCCCGATGTCCACGGCCTGGGTGTAGGCTCAGTGTTGCTCGATGCCGCGGTCTCGTACCTGTCCTCGCGCGGAGCGACGAGGGCGCACCTGTATACCGACTCCAACTGCTCGTGGAAGTTCTACGAGCTGCACGGCTTTAAGCGCACGGCCACGCACCGCGCCAACCGCGAAGAGCGCCGTCACGACATGCCGCGCGAAAGCTTCCTCTACGAACTCGATCTAACAGCCTAAACCCAGCAGCCATACCTAGTCATTTAGGGATGTTCCCAGTGATTAGTCGTTGGGGACAGCCTTCGTAGGTAGCGCATAAAAATGGGATGGATCCGTCGGCAGTCGCCGGAGAAGATCCATCCCAAAAATCAGAGCGCGCTAGAACGTTCCGCCGCCGCCTCCGCCGACGCCGCCGCCTCCGCCGCCCGAGAAGCCGCCACCACCGCCGCCACTCGAGCTATCGGAGCTCGAAGCCAACTCGCGGATGGTCTCGTGATACACATCGTTGAACGAATCGAGCGGAGACTCGTTGCCGTAGTGATGGTAATACCACCAGTAGCAGGGGTAGTTGTCGTAGAAATCGTCGCTGTTGCGCAGGTCCGCAGGCACGGCCTCGGCCAGCTGTCGCAGCACTTCTTTCGAAACGCCCAGGGCAACGCCCATCACCAGCAGCTTGTTCCACAGCACCAGATCGCCCGGGACGGCTTCCTTTAGACGAGTGAAGTCCTCGAGCCAATGCTTAAGTGCCTTGCAGCGAGCCGCCACCTCGGCGCCCTCCGGCGTAAAGCGGCGGAACGTAAGGCCCACGCCGATACCCACCAGCACAATCGGCACCGAGATAACCGCGGCGGTAATGTTCGCCTGTGCGCCATCGGTAAAGAAAATGGATCCCACGGGAACAAAGGCAATCAGGATACCAAGAACCAGGCAAAACACCATTGCAACAATGCCGTCCGAGGCAACATACTCGCTATCGGCCAGCTTGCCCTTAACGGTGTTCTGATAGTCCTCGAGCTTATCACCCACGGGTGTAGCGTGCTGCTTGACGTAGTGCTGCAGCTCGTCGAACGTGCGCGAACGGTCACCGTTCTCGTCAGGCTTAGCACCGGCAAAGAAGACCTTGAGCACCATGCGGTCAATGCCCTTGGCCGACTTCCAGCCCGCATCACTCACCGTCACGCGATACGTCTGCTCTTCTTTTTCACGCCCCAACAGACCCTTCTTGGCCTTGGTCACGGTCGCCTGCTCCAGCTTGATCACACGGTCGTCAGTGAGCTTCATGAGCGTGGCGATATATGCCTGATCGGGCACCTCGTTCCAGCTCATGAGGGCCGAAAGCACGGCGGGATGGTCGGCCGAAGGCACATCGCGGAAATATTCGTCCTGGAAAAGCGGCTTGGGCTTGCGGCGGCGCAGCTTGAGCATAACGATTGTGCCGGTAAAGGCCACCGCCGCAACAACACTTAGCACGGCAAGTGCATTGGCAATCATGCGAGCGTGAGCGCGGCGGGCGTTAGCTTCGTCGGCCCATTCCTTCTCTTCGCTCAGGATTGTTGACATGCGCTCTTCGCCCGAAGCGGCAAGCTGCGGCACCCAGTCGCTAGGGAAGGCGATGCGTGCCTCGGCGAATTCGCCCTGATGCACGCAGGGAATGGTATAGGTGACCATGGGTTCGTCCGCATCGAGCGATACATCGCCCGTCAGCGGGCCGTGGCCCCATGCGCGGAAGTTATCGCCCTTGACGGCCGCCGTCCCGGCAGCGGCATTTGCGAAGCGCACTTCCATCTCGACATCGTCGGAATCCGCAGACCAGCCGTCGCCCACGAACTTCCAGTAGAGCTCGGCGGTATCGGCCCAGTTCATAACCGCACCGGTCATGGTGTAGCTCACGTAGTAGATTGCGCTGTCGCCGCTCTCGTGAGGGCTGAACACCTTAATCTTTACGCCGTCGTCGGACTGCTCCACCGTGTAAACGCCGTCGTCGCCTTTATTTGCGCTGTCGACCTTGTTAAACGCAGTGTCGTCTTCCTCGACGCTCAGCACATTGACGACCACCGAGCCGCCTTGCTGGTTAGAGCCTGTATTGATATCCCAATACACGCCGTTAATGTCATCGTCGAAATCGAACTGGCGTCCCTCGACAACGGTCAGCGAGCCATCGGCCTCAACCGTGGCACCGATATAGGTTTGGCTCATGGAGTAGCCGTCGGCGTGCGCGACGGCAGGCAGCAGCAACAACGCAAGCGCGACGAGTGCGCAGACGGAAGCGAACCGCGCAAACAGGCGGCGCTGCCGACAGGGCTGGGCAACGGGGGCGTTCATAGGCACATCCTTTGTCTGTGGTACCAGTAGCGTCATTGTCCCACGTTTGCGAGTTCATGTGACGAACATCTAGGTCAGCGGAGCGTCAAAACGGGACAAAAGTCACGCCCGCCGCCGGCACCTGGGGACGCTCCTTATCTGCCGGCAATCTGGGACACTCCTTGGCATAGCCCGCTCCGGCAATAGATACCACTTCATAGCTCCATCACAGGTGTAGCGGCTTTGTGTGGGCGCGGCATACGCTGATTGAGCCGCCAGTTGAGGGGCATAAAGCAGTTGAGCGAAAACGGTTTGCCCCTTTGCCGTCCGCTTGAGGATCATGTCCCCCTTTTCCGCGGAAACCCCGGCAGTTGCGAAGAGCTGCCGGGGTTTCTGTCGTTTGAGGGCTAGATTGATTGACGACGATTAAGGCGCCGAGCCGGTGGTCCGGCACGCGCAACGTGTGGCCTCAGCAACTTGCAGGCCACGGCAGCGTCTCCCCCACCGCGCCCCGCGCTATACTCGTCCGCATGGACATCAACGCACGCAACATAGCAACAACCGCCGCCGACGCGCCAACGACGCCGGCCGCTCCCGCGCCCGTCGTGGGGCGCTTCGCCCCGTCGCCCTCGGGCCGTATGCACCTGGGCAACGTGTTCAGCTGCCTGTGCGCATGGCTTTCGGCCCGCAGCCAGGGCGGCAGCATCGTGTTACGCATTGAGGACCTGGACGATCGCTGCAAGCGCCCGGAACTTGCCGCCCAATTGATTGACGACCTGGCCTGGCTGGGGCTGGAGTGGGACGAAGGCCCCTACTACCAGCACGACCGCCTAGACCTGTACGAGAGCGCCTTGCGCCGGCTGAAAGACGCCGGCCTCACCTATCCCTGCTTTTGCACACGCGCCGAACTCCACGCCGCGAGTGCACCGCACGCGAGCGACGGCACGCCCATCTACCGTGGCGCCTGCCGAAGTCTTTCGGCCGAGGAGGTGGCCCGCCGCAGCGCCCTGCGCGCCCCGGCCACACGTCTGCGCGTGCCCACCGTCGACGACCTCGCAGACGACGTGATCGAATTTGTGGATCGCACGTACGGCGCCCAATGCGAAGCACTCGCCACCGAGTGCGGCGACTTTTTGGTGCGCCGCAGCGACGGCGTGTTTGCCTATCAGCTAGCCGTGGTGGTCGACGACGCTGCCATGGGCGTCACCGAGGTCGTGCGCGGATGCGACCTGCTGGGGTCCACGCCGCGCCAGATCTATCTGCAGCACCTGCTGGGACTGCCCACGCCGCGCTACGCACACATTCCGCTGCTCATGTCACCGGATGGCCGCCGCCTTTCCAAGCGCGATCACGACCTGGATCTGGGCGAACTCCGCGCCCGCTTTAGCACGCCCGAGGCGCTGCTCGGCTGGCTCGCCGGACAAACAGGCATCGCGCCGGACGCCACACCCCGCTCTGCCGAGCAACTGGTCGAGCGCTTTAGCTGGGATGTCATCCGCAAGCACAGGGAGAACATCACCGTAACGGCTGAGTAGCCAGGCACCCCGACCCCCCCTTCGACCCCCTTCAACGAGGACATAATTATGCGTCTTGTTATGTACGGAATAATTCCGTACAATTACCTAAAGGAGGTTTTTCCCATGCCAACGATTGAGAAACAACGCCGTATGGATCTGAGGCTGACCGAACGTCAACGCCTTACTTACGAGCGCGCCGCGGCCTTGCGCGGGCAAACTCTCACCCAATGGGCCACAGCTCACCTTGACGAGAGCTCCGCACGTGATATCGCCGAAGCGTCAACAACCTATCTTTCTCCTGATGGTTTCGATGCATTTTGCGAAATGCTCGATTCCCCCATGCCCCAAGCCGCAAAAGCACTGCTTGACCGTAAGGCAGTTTGGGAATGAGCGCATTTACCAAGCCCGTTCAACTCCCAGTTGGTCAAGGCATCGAGGCTTTCCACTGTGGAAATACTCTTGTAGACGGATGGGCTAAAAACAGATCAGCCTCGGCGCGAAGAAGAGGGTCAGCGGTTATATACGCATCGTATTGCGACGGCGCAGTCGCTGGGTTTTATACGCTGTGCACGCACTCCGTGGCTCGCGAAAATGTTGATGGAGGATGGTTCGTGCGAAACTCCCCCTCCCAGGTTCCCACGGTCTTGCTTGGGATGATGGGAGTCGACGAGAGATTCAAGGGGCTTGGCCTGGGAGCATCGCTGCTTAAAGATGCCATCGGAAACGCTTTAAAAATATCCGCCCTGGCTGGCGCGCGAGCTTTGATTGTCGACCCGGTAGACGACGAGGCGGCAGCATTCTATGCGCATTTCGGCTTCACTACTCTACCCGGAACCAACAGGATGGCGCTGAAACTCTAGACTGCCAGGCGTTATCTCCTCTACCTGCCAACATGGCTCAAGTTACCCTACAGATAATGAATATTGCTGAAATGTAGGGTAACTGCCCAAAGCATCGTATGAAGATCTCTCTATGCCCAGCCCTACGCAACGTCCCAGGGCTTGAGTTCGTCGCCCAGGCGAACGATGCGGTCGTAGAGCACGGTGTGGCGCTCGGCTGGGTTGGCATCCCGGTGAAAATGCCCGTAATACCAGCGCTTGTAGTCCAAGCGATCCTCCAGCTCATCGAAAAACGCCGTGAGTCGATCGACGCCGGGATAATTCCAGCCGGGCGCCGGGTAGAGTGTGGGCGACAGCATGCGCGTGGAGCAGGTATGGGTGACCACACAGTCGACCTTCCAGCTCACGCTGTCGAGCTTTGCCCGCGCCTCCTCAAAGTTGCGCTCATCCGGCAACTCCTGCGGCCACCAGCTCGAATACGGCACGCGGTATTCCTCGTCCACGCTCGTGGCGCCGCCCATGGTAAAGATCGTTGAACCGTCGAGCTCAAAGACCTCGCCGCGCGCCAGGCGACGTATAGACGAGGTGTCCGATAGGCGCTGCGTGAGCCCGCCGTGCCATAACTCCAGGGGGCGCTCCGCCCAATGGTCGAAACGCTCGTGGTTGCCGTCGACGAACAGCACCGTGTAGGGGCGCGACTCCAGCCAGGCGATGTCAGCACATTCCTCGGCGGAGAAATCCCACGGAAAGCCAAAGTCGCCGGCAATGATGAGGTAGTCGTCGCCGGCAAGGCTGTCCCCAAGCTCCCAGTCGCGGAGCTTTTGCATGTCAAGCCCACCGTGGATGTCGCCCGTCACATAGACTGTCATCGGATTACCACTTCCCTGTAAGTCGCGAGCTCGCGCTCGATCTGCTCATCGCCCGTGGCGTTGACCCACCACGGCCACTTGACGCAGCACGCCGGCTCGTCCACCTGCGCAAACCAAGACTTGAGCTCGTCCAGGCTCACCGGGGCATAATTGTTGGCATCCACGCCCACGTCGTAGCGCAGCAGCCCCTGCTTGCGGTTGAATTCGTTGTAGGCGCTGCTGCAGCTGTGAATGTGCCCGTGCAGATGCCAGCCGCCGTGCGACATGCCCTGCCAATCAACCATGGGATAGTGGCTCAGCACGATTTTCTGCCGGTCGATATTGAGCACGCAGATGGGCGGCTCGACGATAAAAGCACCCGACACCGCGGGCTGTGACCAATCCTTGTCATGATTGCCGGGCAGCAGATGAATGCGCCTGCAGGCAATGCTTTTGCGCAGCTCGTAGGCGTCCTGGGCTGTCATCTTAAAGCTGAAGTCGCCAAGGATGTAGAGCTCATCGTCCTCGCCAACCTTGCTATTGATGCTGGCGACAATATCATCGTTCATCTGCGCAACGGTCGACCACGGCCTGCCGCTAAAGCGCAGCATGTTCTCGTGCCCAAAGTGGGTATCGCTAGTAAACCAGATCATGGGGGCCTCCTAACGCTGCGGGGCATCATTCCTTATGGCTTACCCCTCGTCCTTCCATCCAAACGGGTCAAATACCCAAAAGATCAGATCGAGCACGCCGCCAGTCGCCATGGCGCCGGCGAGGGCAATGCATACATGCAGCGAGCTTGCACTTCGGAGCACGTCGAACGGCCCCAGAACAGCCAGCAGCCCAACCGCCGCGCCAGCCAGGCACAGCGCAAGACACGGCCCCGCGTCCTTAGCGCATTTCTTAGCGAGATGCTTTGCGTTGTCACTCATTACTATCGAGCTCCTTAGAGGGTCGTTGCTTTGATTCATGCTGCCACAGCAAAGTCGGACGGCGTGTTAAGCGTCACATGTCGTGCGGACACGATTGAGTTACCCTACATATGTTTTGATTTGATAGAATGTAGGGTAACTACTCGGAAGGAAAGCTCTGTGTCCGTCTTAGAAGATGTCCTGGAAGAGGAATACGCACGCTCGAGCCGCCTCTTGGGGCTCATGGAGCAGGAAATCGGCCTCCTTCCAAAGGGCAGCATCCGCATGCGAAACATAAAAGGTCACGAATACTGCTACCTCAACTATCGAGTCGGTGACAAGGTTAAAAGCGACTATGTCCCTGCTTCAGAGGTTGATGAGCTGCGAGCCAAAATCGAACGCCGAAGATCTCTCGCGGCTGCCATTAGAGAGCAGAAGCGTTCTCAAAAGCAAATCATACGAGCGTTGGGAAGGGTGCCAAATGTTGACTGAGCAGCAACAAGCATTCTTAAAAGTGCTTGACTTGGTCGAGGACGCAGGGTGCATAGATCACGTCGTTCTCATCGGATCCTGGGCGGAGTTTGCCTATAGAGAAGCCGAGGTGCTACCGAGCTTTTGTCCAAATATCAAAACAATGGATGTTGACTTCCTTGTCCGGGAGTAAACCACACCTTCGTACCACATCGATGCTCATCCTCTGCTTTAATTTGCTCCGCGCGATCAAAGACAAATGAAACGAAATCGTCTAGGTCAATCGAAGCCGCCTGCACCAGATCGGCAATAGCTTCTTCGAGACTTTCCTCTTGAGAGACCAAGTCAATATCTCTTGTAACACGCGCATCGAGCGTCCGCGCCAGGACACTTTGGCCGCCCTTGAGCACGAAGCGGCTGTCGTCTCCCGTAAAAACGCGGCACAAAAGACGATGAAAGTAGAAACCCGTGATTGCCCGATTAGTATCCATCGGCGACTGCCTTGCGGCATTCCTAACAGCCATCTCCAATGCGGCAGGCGTCTTGTACTTCAC
>CAUASQ010000061.1 GCA_958431945.1 uncultured Collinsella sp.
GCCAAGGAGAAGCTCGAGGCTGCTGGCGCTGCTGTCACCCTCAAGTAATCAGGCTTTCTCGCCAGATTTCTTTGCAGACGGGGTTCGCATTGCGAGCCCCGTCTTTTTTGTTTTTCGGTCCCTCGACATCGGTAGCTCAAACTGCCATGTTCTGTGATTTGCGTCGTATCGGGCACCCTGCCGTTGGGCAATAAAATTGCACCATTCGAGCAATAATTTGCGTTGACCTGCTGAAGAATTGTCTCTGCCTTGTAGCGACATATAGTTCCAGCGGTAAGATGCTTGGGTATCGCAATTTGGTCTGCGGCTGTGTGCCGCACGCATGGGGCGCTTTTGCGCCCGCGAAAGGATCTTTGAATAACATGAAGGCAATCATCCCCGCCGCCGGTCTTGGCACGCGTTTTCTGCCTGGCACCAAGTGCACGCCCAAAGAGATGCTGCCGGTGCTCGACAAGCCCGTCATTCAGTACGTCGTCGAGGAGGCGCTCGACCCCGAGGAAGTCGACGACGCCATCATCGTTACATCTCCCGGTAAGCCCGAGCTACTGAACTACTTCCAGCCCGATCGCTCGCTCGAGAACCTGCTGCGCGAGCGCGGCAAGAACGCCTATGCCGACGCCGTCGCCCACGCTGGCGGTATGCCGGTCGACTTCCGTTATCAGTACGAGCCCAAGGGCCTCGGCCATGCTATTCGCTCTGCTGCCGACGCCGTGGCAGGGGAGAACTTTCTAGTTCTTCTGGGCGACTACGTTGTGCCTAACCGCGACATCTGCGACAAGATGCTCGCCGTTTCCAAGGAGCACGGTGGCGCTTCGGTTATCGCCGTCGCTGCTTGCTCGCCCGAGGAAGTCAGCCGCTACGGCGTTATCGCCGGTGAGCGCGTCGGTTCGCTCGAGGGTGCCGAGGACGTTGCCGATGCAGAGCCGGGCGCTGTCTGGCGTATCGGCGGTCTGGTCGAGAAGCCCGCTCCCGAGGCGGCTCCGTCCAACCTGTACATTGTCGGCCGTTATCTGCTGAGCCCGCTGGTCATGGACCTGCTCGCTGATCAGCAGGCCGGCAAGGGCGGTGAGATTCAGCTCACCGACGCCATGGCCCGCTCGCTCGATCGCGAGGCTATGTACGCTGTCGTTATCGACCCGCTGTCGGGCTACGACACCGGCACCCCGTCTGGCTGGATGGCAACCAACGCCCTCATGGCCGCAAGCGATCCTCGCTTTGCCGATGCCTTCTGGGACGCCATCGACGAGCGCGGCGGATTGATGCGCAAGTAAGCCTTCGGACATCGACATTTACGGGCGCGGACCTCGGTTCGCGCCCGTTTTTTATAAGAGCTGCGATTGCCGGCTCTCGGTTCACAGAAAATATATATACAGATGTTCGATACACATACATCTACCTGCGTGTTTTCTGCCGAAAAACTTTGCTACTCCAAAAACTCAATCGCGTCAAGGCTTTTCTTGCCCAACGGTTGGTACCTGATAAACTATTAGGTTGCGATAACTGGCGAAGCTATGCCTCGCCAACCCACCGAGCATTTCCGTGAAGGAGGAAAAACCTGGTGACCTACGCATACACTGCCACTGAGCGCAAGCGCGTCAGCTTCGGGAAAATCCCGGAGGCCATGGAGCTCCCCAACCTTATCTCTGTTCAAAGGGAATCCTTTGAGCGTTTTAAGGACGAGGGCCTTCGTGAGGCGTTCAAGGAATCCAGCCCCATCCAGAGTCAGAACCATGTTCTCGAGGTTACCTTCGGCGAGCATCAGTTCGGCGACCCCGCGCACACCGTCGAGGAGTGCCGCGAGAAGGATATGACCTATCAGGCTCCGCTTCTGACCGACGTCCGTCTCACCAACAAGGAGACCGGCGAGATCAAGGAGCAGCTCGTCTTTATGGGCGACTTCCCCATGATGACCGATCAGGGCACCTTCATCATCAACGGTACCGAGCGTATCGTCGTCTCGCAGCTCGTCCGTTCTCCGGGTGTGTACTACAGCTCCGAGATGGATTCGGGCAAGCAGATTTACAAGGCCCAGATCATCCCGTCCCGCGGTGCCTGGCTTGAGTTTGAGGTCGACAAGCGCGACCAGCTCATGGTCTCCATCGACCGCAAGCGCAAGCAGAGCGCCACGATGTTCCTGCGCGCCCTTGGCATCGCCGTCACCAACGACGACATCATCGAGCTGCTCGGCAACTCCGATGTGATCAAGCGCACCCTGGAGCGCGACACCGCCCTCACTCGCGAGGACGCCCTCATCGAGATCTACCGTCGTCTGCGCCCGGGCGAGCCTCCCACCGTGGACGCTTCCCGCAGCCTGCTCGAGGGTCTGCTCTTTAACCCGCAGCGCTACGATCTGGCCCGCGTCGGTCGTTACAAGGTCAACAAGAAGCTCAACCTCACCACCGAGGAAGAGGTCACGGTGCTCACCGACGAGGATATCGTCGCGACGCTGCGCTACCTGCTGTCCCTCGCTGCCGGCGAGCAGGGCTTCAAGGTCGACGACATCGACCACTTTGGCAACCGCCGCATCCGTACCGTCGGCGAGCTCGTCGCCAACCAGTTCCGTATCGGCATGAGCCGTATGGAGCGCGTCGTCCGTGAGCGCATGAGCTCCCAGGACATCGACGAGATCACCCCGCAGTCGCTCATCAACATCCGCCCGATCGTGGCTTCCATCAAGGAGTTCTTCGGTTCCTCGCAGCTCTCGCAGTTCATGGACCAGGCGAACCCCCTGACCGGTCTGACTCACAAGCGCCGTCTGTCCGCACTCGGCCCTGGCGGTCTTGCCGGCCACAAGTCCGGCTCCAGCCGCCGCACCAACGTGCCGACGGCCGTCCGCGACGTTCACAACTCGCACTACAGCCGCATGTGCCCGATCGAGACCCCCGAAGGCCCCAACATCGGCCTGATCGGCTCGCTCGCCCTCTACGCCCGCGTCAACGAGTATGGCTTCATCGAGGCTCCGTTCCGTCGCGTCGAGAACGGCGTCGCCACCGACCAGATCGACTGGATGACCGCTGACGAGGAAGAGAAGCACGTCATCGCGCCGGCCAACACGCCGCTCGATCCCAAGACCAACGAGTTCATCACGACCGATGCCGAGGGCAAGATCGTCCGTCCGCACACCGTGATCGCCCGTACCCGCGACTTTGACGGCTCCTTCGGCGCCCCCGCCGACGTGCCCGTCGAGGACGTCGACTACATGGACGTCTCGCCGCGTCAGATGCTCTCCGTCGCAGCCACGCTGATCCCGTTCCTCGAGCACGACGACGCCAAGCGTACGCTGATGGGCGCTAACATGCAGCGTCAGGCCGTGCCGCTGGTTCACCCCGCCGCTCCCTATGTCGGTACCGGCATGGAGCGTCGCGCCGCTCTGGACTCCGGCGAGGTCACCCTGGCCAAGAACGCCGGCGAGGTCATCTTTGCCGACGCCGCCAAGATCATCGTCAAGCATGCCGGCGGCATGGACGAGTATCACCTGGCCAAGTACCAGCGCTCCAACCAGTCCACCTGCATCAACCACCGTCCGCTCGTGCGCGTCGGTGACACCGTTGAACAGGGCGAGCCTCTGGCCGACGGTCCTTCGACCGATCACGGCGAGCTCGCACTGGGCCAGAACCTCACCGTGGCCTACATGCCGTGGGAAGGCTTTAACTACGAGGACGGTATCGTCGTGTCCGAGCGCCTGGTGGCCGAGGACCTGCTGACGACCATCAACATCACCCGTCACGAGATCGACGCCCGCGACACCAAGCTCGGCCCCGAGGAGATCACCCGCGAGATCCCGAACCTCTCCGAGGACATGCTTGCCAACCTCGACGAGGACGGCATCATCCGCATCGGCGCCGAGGTCGGCCCTGGCGACATCCTGGTCGGCAAGGTCACGCCTAAGGGCGAGAGCGCTCTGACTGCCGAGGAGCGCCTGCTGCGCGCCATCTTCGGTGCCAAGGCCCACGATGTCCGCGACACCTCCCTTAAGATGCCTCACGGCGCTTACGGCCGCGTCATCGACGTCGTCCGCTTTAGCCGCGAGAACGGCGACGACCTGGCCCCCGGCGTCAACGAGCAGGTGCGCGTCTACGTCGCCCAGCGTCGTAAGATCCAGCAGGGCGATAAGATCGCCGGCCGCCACGGCAACAAGGGTGTTATTTGTAACGTTCTGCCGGTCGAGGACATGCCCTACATGGCTGACGGTACCCCGATCGACGTTATCCTCAACCCGCTGGGCGTTCCTTCGCGTATGAACGTCGGTCAGCTGCTCGAGTGCCACCTTGGCTGGGCTGCTGCCTGCGGTTGGGATACCGAGCAGGCCGACTCCGACAAGTACGTCCCCGGTCCGTTCTTCACCGCGACGCCTGTCTTCGACGGCGCCAAGGAGGACGAGATCGCCGAGGTCATCCGTCGTGCCAACAAGAACATGCTCAACAAGGCCACCGCTGCCTTTGGCGATCACATGCGCCCCGAGTTCGTCACCCAGCTTGACGAGCGCGGCAAGACCCGCCTGTTCGACGGCCGCACCGGCGAGGAGTTCCGCGAGCCCATTACCGTGGGTACGTCCTACATCCTCAAGCTCGGCCACATGGTCGACGACAAGATCCACGCCCGTTCGACCGGCCCTTACAGCCTGGTTACCCAGCAGCCTCTGGGCGGCAAGGCCCAGTTCGGCGGCCAGCGCTTCGGCGAGATGGAAGTTTGGGCACTGTACGCTTACGGTGCTTCCAACGTCCTGCAGGAGATCCTGACCGTCAAGTCCGACGATACCGTGGGCCGCGTCAAGACCTACGAGTCCATCGTCAAGGGCGAGAACGTCCCGGTTCCGGGTATCCCCGAGTCCTTCAAGGTTCTCGTCAAGGAGATTCGCTCCCTCGCACTGGACATCGAGCCCATGCACGATGCCGACGAGGACGCCTCCGCCCCTGTGACCGCCGAGGAGACCTCTGCTCTCGACGACCTGGCAGCGCTCGCCGGCGTTGACGCCGACGTCGAGGCCGAGGATGCCGAGACCGCCGAGGCACCCGAGGCTGTCGCCGCCACGACCACTGATAAGGAGTAGTTGACTGTGGCAGATTTCGAAGCTACTGATTTTGACTCGGTAAAGATCTCCCTTGCCTCCGCCGACCAGATCCGTTCCTGGTCGCACGGTGAGGTCAAGAAGCCGGAGACCATCAATTACCGTACCCTCAAGCCCGAGAAGGACGGCCTGTTCTGCGAGAAGATCTTCGGTCCCGCCAAGGACTGGGAGTGCTCCTGCGGCAAGTACAAGGGCATCCGCTTTAAGGGCATCGTCTGCGAGCGCTGCGGCGTCGAGGTCACCTCGGCCAAGGTGCGTCGCGACCGCATGGGCCACATCGAGCTCGCCGCTCCCGTGTCCCACATCTGGTACTTCAAGAGCCCCACGAGCTTCCCGATGAGCCGTATGCTCGACATCAAGTCCAAGGACCTCGAGAAGGTTCTGTACTTTGCCAGCTACATCATCACCGAGGTCGACTACGAGGCTCGCGAGGCCGACGCCGACGACCTGCGCGAGGAGCTCGCCGCCGATCTGGAAGAGATCGATGCCGAGTGCGCCCGCCAGATCGAGTCCCTCAAGGAGCAGGGCAACCCCGAGAACTTTGACGAGTTCTCCGACGAGGAGCCGCTGACCCCCGAGGAGATCGCCTCTGGCATCGTCGACATCGAGGAAGAGTGCAAGGACGAGAAGCAGCTCCGCACGGACGCCTTCAACGCCTTCATGAAGCTCAGCGAGCGCGACCTCATTTCCGATGAGCCGCTGTTCCGCGAGATGACTCGCTACTACTCCATGTACTTCAAGGGTGGCATGGGTGCCGAGGCCGTCCGCGACCTGCTCGCTGCCATCGACCTTCCTTCCGAGGCCGAGAAGCTCAAGGCCATCATCGCCGACGAGGACTCCCAGAAGCAGAAGCGCGAGAAGGCCGTCAAGCGCCTCGAGGTCGTTGACGCCTTCCTGAAGGGCGGCAACAGCCCCGCGAACATGATCCTGGATGTCATCCCGGTCATTCCGCCCGATCTGCGCCCGATGGTCCAGCTCGACGGCGGCCGCTTCGCCGCGTCCGACCTCAACGACCTGTATCGTCGCGTGATCAACCGTAACAACCGACTCAAGCGCCTGCTCGATCTGGACGCCCCTGCGATTATCGTGAACAACGAGAAGCGCATGCTCCAGGAGTCCGTGGACGCCCTGTTCGACAACGGCCGTCGTGGTCGCCCGGTCTCTGGCCGTGGCGGTCGCCCGCTCAAGTCGCTCGCCGAGGCCCTCAAGGGCAAGCAGGGTCGTTTCCGTCAGAACCTGCTGGGCAAGCGTGTCGACTACTCCGGCCGTTCGGTAATCGTTACCGACCCCAAGCTGCTGCTGCACCAGTGCGGTCTGCCCAAGACCATGGCGCTGGAGCTCTTCAAGCCCTTCGTCATGAAGCGCCTGGTCGAGCTCGGCAAGGTCGAGAACATCAAGGGCGCCAAGCGCGCTATCGACCGCGGTGCCACCTTTGTGTGGGACATCCTCGAAGAGGTCATCGACGGTCGCGTCGTGCTGCTCAACCGTGCACCGACCCTGCACCGTCTGTCCATCCAGGCCTTTGAGCCGGTGCTGGTCGAGGGCAAGGCTATCCACCTGCATCCGCTGGTCTGCTCGCCCTTCAACGCCGACTTCGACGGCGACCAGATGTCTGTCCACGTGCCGCTGTCCAGCCAGGCTCAGGCCGAGGCTCGCGTGCTTATGCTCTCTGCGAACAACCTGCGCTCGCCGGCATCCGGCAAGCCGGTCAACATTCCTTCGCAGGACATGATCATCGGTGTGTACTACCTCACCCAGGTTCGCGAGGGTCTGCCGGGCGAGAACCACGTGTTCTCGAGCTTCGACGACGCACTGCACGCCTATGACTGCCGCTCCGAGGTCGACATGCAGGCCAAGATCCAGGTCCGCGTGTCCGCTGCCGATGCCAACGTCATCAACGAGGACGGCACCCGTATCTTCCGCGTCAAGAACGGCAAGAACGAGTTTGTCGACTACGACGTCACCGGCAACAAGACCGCGCGCTTCGAGACCTCTATCGGCCGCATCATCTTCAACCGCCAGTGCCTGCCCGAAGACTACGAGTTCATGAACTACAAGATGGTCAAGGGCGATGTGGCCAAGCTGGTTGCCGACTGCTGCGATCGTTACCCCGAGGCCAAGGTCGGCCCGATCCTCGACGCCATCAAGTACTCCGGCTTCCACTACGCTACCCGCGCCGGCCTCACCATCTCGGTGTGGGACGCTCTTATCCCTGCCGAGAAGCAGGAGCTGCTCGACCGCGCCCAGGCCAACGTCGACCAGATCAACGAGTACTTCGAGGAGGGCTTCATCAACGAGACGGAGCGCCACATCGAAGTCGTTAACGAGTGGACCGCTTGTACCGATAAGGTTGCAGCGCTCATGCTCGACATGTTCGACGAGGAGAACCCGCTGTACATGATGGCCGACTCCGGCGCCCGTGGTTCTAAGACCCAGCTGCGTCAGCTCGGCGGCATGCGTGGCCTGATGGCAGACATGTCCGGCGAGACGATCGACCTTCCCATTAAGGCGAACTTCCGCGAGGGCCTGCTGCCGCTCGAGTACTTCATTTCGACCTACGGCGCCCGTAAGGGCCTGGTCGATACCGCATCCCACACCTCGGACTCTGGTTATCTGACCCGTCGTCTGGTCGACGTGGCCCAGGACGTCATCGTCCGCGAGGAGGACTGCGGTACGCACGAGGGCGTCACCTACAACCTCATCATCCCCGGCACCACCGACCTCAACACCGACCTCGTCGGCCGTTGCTTCATTGAGGACGTCGTGGCTCCCGATGGCACCGTGCTCTTTGAGCAGGACGGCTACATCGAGAAGGTCGCCGACATCCAGAAGATGGTCGATGCCGGCCTTAAGAAGGTCAAGCTCCGCGCGCTGCTCACCTGCCGCTCCAAGTACGGCGTGTGCCAGAAGTGCTACGGCTGGGATCTTTCCACCCGTCGTCCGGTCGCCATCGGTACCGCGGTCGGCATTATTGCCGCCCAGTCCATCGGCGAGCCCGGTACGCAGCTTACGATGCGTACCATTCACTCCGGCGGCGTCGCTGGCGTCGACGATATTACGCAGGGTCTGCCTACGGTCAGCCGTATGTTCGATATCGTCGGCAACGTCAACGAGAAGATTCTGGGTCGCGAGGCCGAGCTGGCTCCGTACTCCGGTCACCTCTCGATTAAGCCCGAGAAGTCCGAGTACGTGCTGACGCTCACCGACTCCGAGGACCACACACGTGTCCTCGACGAGCGTCGCGTCCCCGCATCGGTGCGCTTTATGCCCGAGATCGAGGACGGCTGCGAGGTTCGCGCCGGCGACCAGATCACCAAGGGCTTCGTCAACTTCCGCAACCTGCGCAAGCTGACCGATATCGAGTCGACGATGCACACCTTCGTCGAGAGCGTCAAGGACGTCTACACCAGCCAGGGCGTTGACCTGAACGACAAGCACATCGAGGTGCTCGCACGTCAGATGCTGCGTCGCGTTCAGATCACCAACCCCGGTGACTCCAAGTACCTGCTTGGTCAGTACGTCGACCGCTACGAGTTCGCCGACGAGGTCGAGCGCGTTGCCCGTTTGGGCGGTCAGGCTCCTGTGGCCGAGCCCGTCATCCTGGGTACGCTCAAGGTCGCGTCCAACATCGACTCCTGGCTGTCGAGCGCTTCGTTCATCCGTACCGCCGGCGTCCTTACCGAGGCTGCCATCGAGGGCAAGGTCGATCACCTGCTCGACCTTAAGTCCAACGTCATCGTCGGTAAGAAGATCCCGGCCGGTACCGGCCTCAAGCCGTACGCCAACGCCAAGCTGACGTATCGCACGGCCGACGGCTACGTGGACATCGACGGCCCGGCTTCGCCCAACGCCAAGTCGCTGCCCGAGTGGGCTCCGGTGGAGCTCAAGGACCTGGACGAGCAGCTTCCGCAGCAGCTCGACTGGGCCGGCTACGACGAGTTCGGTGGTGCTGACGGTTCGTTCACCCGCAACGGCCACACCATCTCCGCCGAGAAGGCTCGCCTGTACCTGTTCGACGACCTGGGCGTGTCGCAGCGCTGGACCAACAAGTTCAGCGAGGTCGGCATCGAGACGGTCGGCGACCTGGTTGGCAAGTCCGAGGAGGATCTGCTGCGCATCGATGGCATCGGTGCCAAGGCGATCGAGGAGCTCCGTGACGGCCTGGAGGCCCACGACCTGCTCTACATCCTCGAGAACAACGACGACGTTGCCGACGAGGAAGACCTCTCGCAGCTGCTGCAGATGGTCTTTAGCCCCGACGGTCCGGACGACATCCTGCTGGGCACCTCCGCCACGCCGACGCATCACGCCGACGCCGACGAGGAGCTCCTGGGCGCCCCGATCGACGATAAGAAGGCTCCCGCCAACGGCGCCATCAACGAGGATATGGCTTCCCTCGACGAGCTGCTCAACCAGCTCGTGGACACCGACGACGCCGAAGAGGCCAAGGACAACGACGAGGAGTAATTTCCTAGTACGTTAACCTCTCTTCCAAAGACCCGTTTCCCAACAGGGGAGCGGGTCTTTTTTTGAAGAGAACCTGCCAAAAAGGGACAGGTTTATTTTGGTAGGTTTTTCCTGCTTGAATTTGAAACA
>CAUASQ010000062.1 GCA_958431945.1 uncultured Collinsella sp.
GCAACGCGTTGCGCTGAGTCCTGAGGCTGTTGCAATGAAAATGAGAATCAAGGTGAAGATAAAGCCTGGCCCGCCCGCAAAGCACCACGCAGACCGCAGGGACGGGAGCAGCTATACTACTCTCAGTAGTTAAGGGTCGCGGATTCGCCGCGTCACCGCTCTCAACAGGAGGTCTTTGTTTATGGCAGATCAGAAGCCGGTTGTCGGGATCATCATGGGCTCCAAGTCCGATCTGGGCGTTATGGAAGGCTGCACCGCCGAGCTCGAGGCGCTGGGTGTGCCCTATGAGCTCGTGATTGCAAGCGCGCACCGCACGCCGGCGAAGGTCCATGAGTGGGCCTCGACCGCTGCCGACCGCGGCATCAAGGTGATTATCGCTGCCGCCGGCAAGGCTGCTCACCTGGGCGGCGTCGTGGCTGCGTTTACGCCGCTGCCGGTCATCGGCGTGCCTATGAAGACGAGCGATCTGGGTGGTATGGACTCGCTGCTGTCGATGGTGCAGATGCCTTCGGGCGTGCCCGTTGCCTGTGTTGCCATCAACGGTGCCAAGAACGCCGCCATTTACGCCACGCAGATTCTGGGCGCATGCGACCCCGAGTACCGCAAGGTTATCGAGAAGATGAAGCAGGAGATGGCTGACGCCTAAGCGCTCTGCCAGTCCATTTGTAGCATAAGGAGAGCCATGTCCGACTATCAGGGAAAGCGTTTTTCGGCTTCTCGGATTCCCGATCCAGCCAAGTCGGGAGCAGCCCGCGTGCCGCAGCAGGGTCGGATATCCTCTCCTCAGCAGCCACGCGCGCCGCGTCCCGTGACGCCGGCGAAGCATCGTCGTCAGGATGCACCTACTGCATATCGCCCTTCGTCATACAGCACGGCCAAGAAGTCACCTCGCTCTTCGGCGCATGCCGCGCCATCGAGCTATACTGAGCCGCCGCGCAAAAAGCGCCGCTCCGTCATTCCCATTCTGCTCATCATCATCGGCATTGGCCTGATCGTTGCTGCGGCCGCCATCTTTATCAACGCACAGATTGGCTACAAGCAGGCGAGCGAGTCATATCAAAAAATCGAAAAGCAATATGTGAGCGACAAGGACGCCAGCGGCGTGCCGGTTATCGACTTCAATGCGCTTGCCCAGACAAATCCCGAGGTTGTTGGTTGGATTTACGCGCCCGGCACTAACATCAACTACCCCGTGGTGCAGACCAACAACAACTCCAAGTACCTCAACACGCTGTTCGACGGCACCGCCAATGCCTCGGGAGCCATCTTCTTGGATAGCGACGACACCGCGCCGGGCATGGTGGATCAGCAGACCACGATTTACGGTCATCATATGAACGACGGTTCGATGTTCAACGTGATTTCGGATACAACCGATCAGGCGACGTTCGACAGCATGGAATACGTGTACTACATCACGCGCGATGCGACGTATAAGTTGCGCCCGCTGGCGACCAAGGTGGTCGAGGACACGTATGCCAAGGCGCGCACGCCCAACTTTGAGGGCGATGACGGACTGAAGAATTACCTGTCCGAGATGCTCGACGATTCCTCTGCCGTGGCGAGTGATGCCACCGATCGTGTCGCTTCGGCAACCAAGGTCGTAACGCTTGTGACCTGTCGTTCGCTGTCATTTAGCAATACGCGCGCAGTCATGGTGCTCACGCCGGTCGAGGAATAAAGTGTCCGGGAGTCCCGTCCCAAAAAGACTACCCCGGAAATCAAAAGGAGAAATGATGCTTGAAAGTGGCAAATCGATGCCTTCGGTTGATGCCTGGCTGCGCGAAGCCAAGGCCGATGTTTCGGCGGCTGATTGTGGGATGTACCTGACACACAATGGCGTGGTGCGTGCGACGCCTAAGTCCGAGGTGCGTGGGGTCGAGACAGATGGTGTGGCGCCTGGACATAAGGTGGGCGGCATGGTGTTTGGCTTCGATGCCGAAAAGGTGCAGGCTGCTATCGAGGCAACGCGCGCGATGCCGGGTATCGGCTATGTGCGCGTGTGGCTGGCGAGCGGCGAGCTTACCGTGGGCGACGACATCATGCTCGTACTCATTGGCGGAGACATTCGCCCGCATGTGGTCGACGCACTTCAGAAGCTTGTCGGCACCATCAAAAATGAGTGTGTGAGCGAGGTCGAGCGCGAGGCATAGGACCTTGCGATCAATTCAAGTCCATCTACAGCAAAAGCCCACTGGCAGTTCAATCAGTCTGACAGCGGGCTTTTCTATGCGTTGGAAAATCTCGGCATTGCGTGGCGCTACACGCGCGTCGCATCCTTGGGGCTCATGGTCATGCTCTGGAAGCGGTTCTCCATGTAGTCGTTATCGAAATACTTGCCGTAGAACTGCGCGACGGGAATATCCGGCTCCGTGCCGTTGACGCGCTGGTACCAGTAGTCGAGCGACTGCAGCGTCATGACGCCGTCGACCAGCATAATGACGGTAAAGATGACGGTAGCCGAGTAGCGACTCTTCCACGGAATCATGTTGATGAGCTTGAGCAGCCTCGGCAGCAGCAGCTTGATCCAGATGAGTCCGCCCAGGCCCCACAGGCAGGCAAAGCCCGTGCAGGTGCGTCCGCCCGTAAGGACGGCGAGCGGGTCGGGCATGCCGAACAGCTTCATGTGCGAGTAGCTCCACGAGACCACTCCAAACGAGGTCTGCATAAACCAGCCCACGAACACCTCAAAGCTCGCGCCGAGCAGCGCGCTCACCAAAAAGATAATGATGGGGTTCTTTTTGTAGAAGCGGTTGAGCACCATGGTCATGAGTACGGCGCCAAATCCATAGATGGGGCTGAAGGGGCCAAACAGCATGCCGGCGCGGTTCTGGTAGACGCCGGGGTCGTCGACCGTCATGTGCCAGATGTCCTCGGCGATCAGGCCGAGTATGCAGCAGACAAAGAACACCCAGAACAGGTTGAAGTAGTTGAGCTTGATGTAGCCTTCGCCGGTTTCAT
The DNA here is from genome assembly GCA_958431945.1 of uncultured Collinsella sp. Classification (GTDB taxonomy): domain Bacteria; phylum Actinomycetota; class Coriobacteriia; order Coriobacteriales; family Coriobacteriaceae; genus Collinsella. Next base: position 2,962 of record CAUASQ010000062.1, read on the forward strand.
CGCGCCCGAGCATGCCCTCGGCGGCGGCGTCGCGATCGAGCATCTCCTGCAGGCGGCGCTGCAGCTCGCGCTCCTGGCGCAGCGTGGGGTCGACGGTGGCCGAAAGCGCGACGAGGATACCGAGCTGGATGGCAGGGCGAAGCAAGAAGGGCCCGATGCCCTGGAGCATCACGTCAACCAAAAGCTCGACGACGGTGAATGCAATAAGGATGTAGGACAGGCGAGCGGCGTTGCGGCGCTGGTTTTTGATGAGGTCAAGGCCAAAGATGATCAAGATGACGGCACTGGCAGCCGAGAGCATGATGCCGGCGACAATCAGTCCGACCGCGACGAGCGTGTTGTCGCCGAGCTTGGCGGCGGCGTTGCCGTTGATGAGCGCGGTGATGACCTGCCACATAAAGGCGCCGACCGACGGGAGCGTGCCCACGCCGGACAGGATGCACAGGACGGCGTATACCTTAATGATGAGGGGGATCTTCTTGACCTCCGTGGCGCTGGGGACGCTGGGGTCGAGTTCGTTTCGATCCATACAGAACCTTTCTCGCTTTGTCCTAGGTTACTAGGATACGCCGCCGACCTGCTAAAAGACAGGACGAACGTCCCAATTGCAACTTTGCAATCCCCAACGGTGGACGCGGCGGCCATATGGGGGCGCGGGCGCTTGCACTGGGCAGACCAATAAAATGTTTGGCCGCAAAACGGATTATTAGCTCGGTGGGCTTTTAAAAAGCGCTGCTCATGCGCTGGGGAGCGCGTCGCGCCGTGCGTATAATAAGGCGGGTAACGCCAAAATACGAGGCTCTGAGGGGATGCCATGTCTCAAGAAACCATCCGCGCGGCCGAGCGCGCCGCGGGACAGGTGAACGCCATGTCGACGTATGATCCGGACTCCGACCAGCTGCATGAGGAATGCGGCGTTTTTGGTGTGTGGGCGCCCGATCGTGACGTGGCTCGACTGACGTACTTTGGCCTGCGTGCACTGCAGCACCGTGGCCAAGAATCGGCGGGAATCGCTGTTGGTGACGGCGGTACGGTTATGGTCCGCAAGGACCTGGGCCTGCTCGACCGCGTGTTCTCCAATGCCGACTTATCGACGCTCTCCGGTCAGCTGGCCGTGGGTCATGTGCGCTATGGCACCGCCGGCGCCAAGAGCTGGGAAGCCTCTCAGCCGCACCTCTCTACCATCAATAGCGTCATTATCGCGCTCGCGCACAACGGCACCCTCGTCAACACCGACGAGCTGCGCCGCCAGCTGATCGAGCTGGGCGTGCCGTTCCTTTCCAATTCGGATTCCGAGGTCGCGACTAAGCTTATCGGCTACTTTACTCAGCGTACAGGCCATCTGCGCGAGGGCATTCGCAAGACCATGGAGCTCGTGCGCGGCGGCTACGCCATGACGCTCATCAACGAGCAGGCACTCTACGCATTCCGCGATCCGCACGGCATTCGCCCGCTCGTGCTGGGCAAGCTGGTGGACGAGGGTTTGGACCAGGCCGATGCCGCATCCGTTTCGCAGCTGCCCTCGCAAGACGGCGCCACGACGGTCGACTCCGCCGTCCATGTCACGCGCGCCGGCGGCTGGGTCGTTGCTTCCGAGACCTGCGCACTCGACATCGTGGGCGCCGAGTACGTCCGTGACGTCCGTCCCGGCGAGATCTTGCGCATCAGCGCCGAGGGTCTGGTATCCGAGCAGGGCGTGCCTGCCGCCGAAGAGCCCGCAAACTGCATCTTTGAGCAGGTCTACTTTGCCCGCCCCGACTCCATTATGAACGGCAAGAGCGTCTATGCCTGCCGTTACGACATGGGCCGTCAGCTGGCACATGAGGAGCCCGTCGAGGCCGACCTGGTCATCGGCGTGCCCGATTCCGGCCTGCCGCCCGCGGAGGGGTATTCGCACGAGAGCGGTATTCCCTTTGGCGAGGGCCTTATCAAGAACCGCTACGTGGGCCGTACGTTTATCGAGCCTACGCAGGAGTTGCGCGCCATGGGCGTGCGTATGAAACTCAACCCGCTGCGCGACAACATCGAGGGCAAGCGCCTGGTCGCCATCGACGACTCCATCGTGCGCGGCACCACCATGGTGCAGCTCGTCAAGATGCTGCGCAACGCCGGCGCCAAGGAGATTCATATCCGCATCAACTCGCCCGAGGTCATCTGGCCGTGCTTCTACGGTATCGATACCGACGTGCAGTCGCAGCTTATCAGCGCCAACAAGACAGTCGACGAGATTTGCGAGTACATCGGCGCCGATTCGCTGGCCTTCCTTTCGGTCGAGGGCCTGCTGAAGGTCATGCCCAAGGGCGGTTACTGCGATGCGTGCTTTACCGGCCGCTACCCCGTGGCGATTCCCGAGAGCTTTGGCCGCGATAAGTTCATGGAGGGCTTTAAGCCCCGCAACCTGGATAAGCCGCTGCACTTTGACGACGACGCCGTGGTCGAGAAATACGACGACCGCAGCTGGGAAGAGGAGCACGGCGAGGCCTAAAACCTGCCATGTAGGGACAGGTTCATTTTGGTAGGTTTTACCTGCTGTTTTATTGATATGACGGCGTGTGCTGTTATGGCACACGCCGAAATGAACACAACTATGAGCACCGTTTGGCGCCCGCGCGGCGGACGGTAGTGGGAGAGGAAGGCTCAGATGAGCGACAGCAAGCATGTGACGTATGAGGATGCCGGCGTCGATACCGCTGAGGGCGGCCGCGCCGTTGACGCTATTAAGCAGATGGTCAAGGACACCAACCGCCCCGAGGTTATCGGCGGCATCGGTGGCTTTGGTGGCCTGTTCTCGGCCTCCGCGCTTAAGGATATGGAAGATCCGATTCTGATTAGCGGTACCGACGGCGTGGGCACCAAGCTCGTGCTCGCCCAGATCATGGACCGTCACGAGACGGTGGGCCAGGACCTGGTCGCTATGTGCGTCAACGACATTTTGGCTTCGGGCGCCGAGCCGCTGTTCTTCCTGGACTACGTTGCCATCGGTCACATCGAGGCCGAGCACATGGCAAAGATCATCAAGGGTGTGGCCGACGGCTGCAAGCTCGCGGGCTGCGCGCTCGTGGGCGGCGAGATGGCCGAGCACCCGGGCGTCATGGCTCCGGCCGACTACGACCTCGCCGGCTTTACCGTGGGCGTCGTCGATCGTCCCAAGATGCTCGACCCCGCGAATGTCCGTCCCGGCGACGTGATCCTGGGCCTGCCTTCCACCGGCGTGCATTCCAACGGCTACTCGCTCGTGCGCAAGGTCATTGGCGTCGACGGCATCAAGCCGGGCACGCCCGAGGCCGCCACTAAGGCCGAGGAGCTGAGCCGCCCGCTCGAGGAGCTCGGCGGCGCATCGCTGGCCGACGCCCTGCTGGCCCCCACGCGCATTTATGTGAAGCCGATTCTTGAGCTGCTCCGCGGCGGCGCCAACGTGCACGCTATCGCCCACATCACCGGCGGAGGCATCACCGAGAACCTCAACCGCGCGCTTGCCGACGACGTCGACGCCGTGGTCACCCGTAGCGGTGCCGAGATGGGCTGGGACGTTCCGCCCGTCATCACCTACGTGTCGCGCCAGGCCGAGCTCGCGCCCAACGAGGCGTGCAAGACCTTCAACATGGGCGTTGGCCTGTGCCTGATCGTCGCCCCCGAGGACGAGGCTGTCGTGACCGAGGCCCTGGTCGCGCTGGGCGAGAAGCCGTTCCGCGTGGGCGAGTGCGTCGAGGGTTCCGGTAAGGTCGTGTACTCCGATGAGCGCTAACGAGCAGATGGCTGCCGCCGAGGGCCTGGGCTTTGTGCCCTACACCCGTCCGACCGGCACCGATACGGCCGAGCCGCTCAAGATCGGTGTGCTCATCAGCGGTTCGGGTACCAACCTGCAGGCGCTGATCGATCTGATCGCCGTCGGCAAGCTCAACGCTTCGATTGAGCTTGTGGTGTCGAGCCGTCCTTCGGCTAAGGGTTTGCAGCGCGCTGAGCGCGCGGGCATCCAGACTCTCACGCTGTCCAAGGATGTCTATGCCGACCCTATTGCCGCCGACGAGATCATCGCGCACGAGCTGCTCGAGCGCGGCTGCGAGTATGTGGTCATGGCCGGCTACATGCGCATGGTGCATACGCCGCTGCTGGCGGCGTTTCCCAACCGCGTGGTCAACTTGCATCCTGCGCTGCTGCCGAGCTTTACCGGTGCGCATGCGATTGACGACGCCTTTGCGCGCGGCGTCAAGGTAACTGGCGTGACCGTGCATTTTGCCAACGAGATCTACGACAACGGTCCCATCATCGCCCAGCGTGCGCTGGCTGTCGAGGAGGGCTGGGATGTCGACACGCTCGAGGAGCACATTCACGCGATTGAGCACGTGCTGTATCCCGAGGTCGTGCAAATGCTCGCCGACGGCCGCGTCCACGTGCTGGAGAGCGGCAAGGTCGCAATTGACGCGCCTCGCGGCTAGCGGCGCACAGTACAATTTAGCCGAGTAGTCAGGGTGGTCATTGGCGCCAAGGCGCGCGTGGCCACCCTTTGTTTTGGGTAGTCACCTGCGACGTTCTTTAACGACTAGTCATTCAAGAACGTCCCAGGTGACTAGGTGAGAGAGGTGAGCGCATGGCGGATAACGAAGCGCTGTTTACGCCCGAGCTGGTGTTTTTTGATTGGGAGTGTGCGACGCCGGATGAGGTGTTCGCGCGGCTCGAGGGCGAGCTTGCACCACGTGGCTACATTGCATCCGGTTGGCTCGACGCCGTTCGCACGCGCGAGGATGCCTATCCCACGGGTCTTGCCATGCCGGCGGCAAACATTGCCATTCCGCATACCGATCCGGGGTTTGTGGCCAAGCCCTATATCGCGGTGGTGAAGCCCGCCGCGCCCGTGACATTTAACGCTATGGCTGGCATGGGCGCTCCGGTGCCGGCGCAGATCGTCATCAATCTGGGCATCGCCGAGCCGGGCGGCCAGGTCGAGGCCCTGCAGGCGCTCATGAACATCTTTATGGACGCCGATGCCGCAGCCGACGTGCTCGGCCAGACCACGTCCCAGGGCATGGTCGACGCCATCCGCCGTCACTTCTAAGGTGGGGCTGAGCCGGCACTTGGGGACTGTCCCTAACTGCCGGCTGCCAGAGCTGTCCCCTTTGCACCAAAATGGTGCAGATTAACCTGTCCCCAATGCACCAAGCGTGCCGCGGGGGCTGCGTTGTGACACAATGGCGTTTGTTCGATTCGTTATGCGAAAGGCCAACTATGGCAAATAAGAAAAAGAACTCCGAGGCCGCGCCGACGCCCGAGCAGCAGGCCCGCGCTGCCTCCAGCTCTCGCAAGAAGCAGCGCAAGACGTACGTGTCTAAGACCGTCAAGATCGTCCTGGTGGTCATCGGCGTGCTGGCGATGCTGCTTTCCGTCTCGGCGATGGCGTGCTCCGGCCTTATGTCGCAGGCCGAGGACACCTCGGGCTACAAGCTGACCGGCGGTGTTGCTGCAACTATCAACGGCACCAACCTCACCGAGGACACCGTGACCAAGCAGATCATGAGCATGCGCACGTCCTACGGCTACACCAAGGACAAGGACTGGGCGCAGTATCTGGTCGACAACGACCTCACGCCCAAGAAGTACCGCAAGCAACTCATCGACTCCTACACGCAGCAGATTCTGCTTCAACAGGCACAGAAGGAGAACGGCGTGACGGTGTCGGATGAGGAGGTCGAGAAGGCTTGGAAGGACGCGTGCAAGAGCGCGGGCGGTGCCAAGGCCTTTAAGAAGACCCTCAAGACCTACGGCTATACCGAGGACACCTACAAGGATTCGCTCAAGGAGAGTCTGGCGCAGCAGAAACTCAAGGATGCGGTAGCGCCCACAAGCAAGCCCAAGGACAGCGAGATCGTCGATTACATCAACGAGAACCTGTCTAACTACAACGATGCTCGCCGCTCGTCGAACATCCTGATCAAGGCTGATTCCGATGCTTCCGACGAGGACAAGGCTGCCGCCAAGGCCAAGGCGCAGGAGTGCCTGGACAAGATCAACTCCGGTGAGCTGAGCTTTGAGGACGCCGTTGAGCAGTACTCCGAGGACACCGGTTCCAAGGAGAAGAAGGGCGATGTGGGCTGGGATAAGCTCACCACCTTCGTCGACAGCTACCAGGCGGCGCTCGAGGGGCTCAACAAGGGCGATGTGAGCGACGTCGTCGAGTCGACCTATGGTTATCACATCATCAAGTGCACCGACTACTTCCATGTCGATAATCAGGTCGATGACATTAAGCAGGTGCCCAAGGACATCAAGAAGTACGTCTCCAACGTGGTGAAGACACAGGCGGCAAGCACCGCGTACAGCGAGTGGCTGGAGCAGTACAAGAAGGACGCCGACATCACCGTTAACTCCATGCCCAAGGACGTGCCGTACAACGTCAGCCTGAAGGGCGTCACCAAGAGTTCGACCGACGATTCGTCGACGACTAAGTAATCATGGGGCGGCGCTCGTGCGAGTGCCGCCCGCACTATTGAGGAGGATTTGCAGATGACCAACGAAGAGCTGCAGAAGGAAATGATCGCGGCCATGAAGGCTAAGGACAAGGTTCGCCTGTCTATCATTCGTCAGGTTAAGGCCGAGGTGAAGAACATCGAGGTCAACGAGCGCCGTGATGTGACCGAGGAAGACGTCAACAGCATGATCAAGCGTCTGATTAAGCAGACGA
>CAUASQ010000063.1 GCA_958431945.1 uncultured Collinsella sp.
ATCTACACTGGCTTTATGCTGTCGGCTATCGTGCTGCTGCGCGATGCCGTGCCCGGTTTTGCCGGCGCCCTGCTTTCGGTGGGCGTTTGCGCGTCCCTTTGGGTCTCCGATTCGTTTGCCTACATCGTGGGTAGCCGTATCGGCAAGCACAAGATGGTTCCCAAGATCTCTCCCAAAAAGAGCTGGGAGGGGTTTGTCGGCGGCATCCTGGGCTCGGTTTTGATTTGGCTCATCCTGTGGGCGACGCACTTCTACAAGCTCAGCCTGCCCTATGCGCTGCTGTGCGGCGTGGTCGTGTCCGTCTTGGGCGTTATCGGCGACCTTATCGAGTCGCGCATCAAGCGTGGCGTGGGCGTCAAGGATTCCGGCAACCTTATCCCGGGCCATGGCGGCATGCTCGACCGTAGCGACTCGCTTATCTTTGGTTGCATTACCGCTCAGCTGCTTTTGATGATCGGAGGCGTGCTGTAATGTCCTTCCAAACGACGTATGGCCCCGATGGACGCCTTCGCGTTGCCATCCTGGGTTGTACGGGCTCCATCGGCACCCAGGCACTTGATGTGTGCCGTCAGCATGCCGATCGCCTGCAGGTGACGGCGCTGTCCGTTAACTCCAGTACCTCCGAGCTCGTTGCCGCTGCCCGCGAGTTCTCGGTTCCGGCGGTTGCCGTGGCCGATGTCGCTCATGGCGATGACGCCGTGCTGCAGGAGTTGCCCGAGGGAACGAAGCTCGGCGTTGGCGCGCAGGCGGTTTGCGAGCTCGCGCTTCGCGACGATGTCGACTGCGTGCTCGTTGCTATTGTGGGCGCCGCCGGTCTCGAGGCGAGCCATGCGGCCTTGACCTCGAATAAGCGCCTTGCCCTTGCCAACAAGGAGTCCCTCGTCGTCGGTGGCGACTTGCTTATGCCGTTGGCGCAACCGGGCCAGCTTATTCCAGTCGACTCTGAGCACTCCGCCATCTACCAGTGCTATCTGGGGGAGGACCCGCGCGAGGCTCATTGTATTTGGCTCACCTGCTCGGGCGGTCCGTTCTTTGGCCGCACGCGCGACGAGCTCAATCGCGTGACGCGTGCCGATGCCCTCGCACATCCCACGTGGGCCATGGGCGCCAAGATCACCATCGACTCCGCTACCCTCATGAACAAGGGCCTGGAGCGAATTGAGGCCATGCATCTGTTTAACTGCGGCCTCGATTTCATTAACGTGGTCGTGCAGCGTCAGTCCAAGATTCACTCTATGGTCGAGTTCGCCGACGGCTCCGTGATGGCGCATCTCGGTGCTTCCGACATGCGTATTCCCATCCAGTTCGCGTTCTCGTATCCCGAGCGTTGGGATACCCCGGCGCCTCGTATCGATTTCCGCGAGCTGGGGCAGCTCACGTTTGATGCTGCCGACATGGATACCTTCCGCTGTCTGGCACTGGCCGAGCGTGCCGGCAAGACGGGTGGCACCATGCCGTGCGTGCTCAATGCCGCCAACGAGGTCGCTGTCGATGCCTTCCTGCACGATGGCTGCAGCTTTACCGATATCGATCGCATTGTAGAATCCTGCATGGATGCCCACGATATGCAGGCGGTCGATTCGTTTGAGCAGCTTCGCGACATCGATGCGTGGGCGCGTGAAAAGGCTGCGCAGGTGCTCGCCGCAACCCGTTCCTAACCCATAAGGATTGCTTTTTCGTTTTATGGATACTGTTCTGAGCGTTCTCTCATCGGTCTTTTGGGGCCTGCTGATGCTTTCCGTCCTCGTGTTTTTGCACGAGGGCGGCCACTTTTTGGCGGCGCGTGCCTGCGGCGTCCGTGTGACCGAGTTCTTTTTGGGCCTGCCGTGCCGCTTTGACATCCATTACACGTCGCGTCGCATTGGAACCAAGTTTGGCGTGACCCCGCTGCTGCTGGGTGGCTACGCTGCCATCTGCGGTATGGATCCGACCGACGTCTCCTGCGCCGATCGCGTGCTCGCGGCTATCTATCGTCATGGTCGCGTGACCGTGGCCGACCTTGCCGCCGAGCTCGAGCTATCCGAGGAGGATGTGCTCGAGGCATGCGCCTTGCTCTTGGGTTGGGGCTCTATCGCGCCTTGGTATGAGGAAGGGGAGAAGCCCTCGCCGAGCTACTATCCCGCCAAGTATCAGACGCTGCCACGAGATGCGGCGGGTTACACCGCCTTTGACGGCCGCCGTTTCGATCGAGAGCATGCGACTACCGAGGGCGATGTGTGGGAGCTGCCGTGCGGCGAAGCCGAGTTCCTTGCGCAAGAGCGTTCGCATACCTATCTGGGCCAGGGTTTTCTCAAGCGCGCCTTTATGCTGCTCGCGGGCATTCTCGTCAATATCCTGACGGGCTTTTTGCTGCTTATGAGCATCTACTCTATTGCGGGTGTCACCGTGCCGATGGATACCAACGTGATCGGTCAGGTTGACGAGGGGTCTATTGCCGCCAAGGCGGGTATCGAGGGCGGCGACGCGATCCTTTCGGTTGACGGAGTATCGTGCTCTACCTGGATGGACGTTTACGATGCCATCGGCAAGGTCGCCGGTAAGGACGATATCGCCATCGAGTATGAGCGCGACGGCAAGCAGCATTCGACCTCGGTTGCGCTCAAAGAGGACGAGCGCCTAGGTGTGTATGCCTCTACGCAGGTGGTCCGTTTAGACCCCATCACGTCGGCTCGCCTTTCGTTCTCCTATGTCGTGCAGACAGCGGAGGGCGTGATGCGCCTGCTCCAGCCGCAGCATACGATGGAGATTCTCGATCAGTCTTCTTCGATCGTGGGCATTAGCGTTATGTCCTCACAGGCTGCTGCTGCCGGCCCTGCCACGTTCCTTTCGTTTGCCGCCCTCATTTCGTTCTCTCTTGGCTTTATGAACCTGCTGCCCATCCCACCACTCGATGGCGGCAAGCTGGTCATCGAGATCATTCAAAAGATTGCTGGCCGCGAGCTTCCGCTCAAGATCCAGACGATTGTGAGCTATGTGGGCATCGCGCTCTTTGCGCTGCTGTTTGTCTATATGCTTCGTTCCGACGTCCTTCGATTTATCCTGTAGGGGAGTGTTTGGATTGTCTTTATCCCATCCTTTGCCTCGCGAGTTGACGCGCCCCGTGCATGTGGGCGGTGTGCAGATCGGTGGCGGCGCGCCGGTGGTGGTCCAATCCATGACCTGCACTGATACCGCTGACGCCCAGGCAACGCTTGCGCAAGTGTGCGCGTTGGCGCAGGCTGGCTGCGATATCGTGCGTGTGAGCGTGCCCACCGAGGCCGCGCTTGAGGGTTTCCGCATCATCTGTGCCGAGTCTCCGGTGCCGATCGTCGCCGATATTCACTTTAACCATAAGCTCGCCATCGGCGCCGTCGAGGCTGGTGCCGCCAAGCTTCGCATCAATCCCGGCAATATCGGCGATTGGGCTAAGGTCGACGCGGTGATTGATGCTGCGGGTGCTGCGGGCTGTGCGATTCGTATCGGCGTCAATGCCGGTTCGCTTGAGCAGGATATCGCCGAGCGCGATGACCTCACGCAGCCCGAAAAGCTCGTGATGTCGAGCGAGCGCTTTGTGCGGCACTTTGAGGATCGTGGGTTTACCAACATAGTGCTTTCCGCCAAGGCCCATAGCGTGCAAACGACGCTTGATACCTATCGAGCCCTGTCGCGTGAGATTCCCCACGTTCCGCTTCACCTGGGCGTGACGGAGGCGGGGACCAAGCTCCAGGGCACCATCAAGAGCTCTGTAGGCTTGGGTATCTTGCTTTCCGAAGGCATTGGCGACACCATGCGTGTGTCGCTCACAGCCGATCCGGTTGAGGAGCCGCCGGTTGCCTGGGGTATTCTGCAGTCGTTGGGCCTGCGTCGCCGTGGCCCCGAGATTGTCTCGTGCCCCACGTGCGCCCGCTGCCAGGTTAACCTTATTCCCATTGCCGAGGAGGTTACCGAGCGGCTTAAGAACTACTCCGCGCCGCTTTCGATCGCTGTGATGGGATGTGCCGTTAATGGCCCCGGCGAGGCTTCTGATGCCGATCTGGGCGTTGCGTGCGGACGTGGTCAGGCCTTGCTCTTTTCGCATGGCCAGATCATTGGTAAAGTAGCTGAGGACCAAATTGTCGACGCGCTTATGGCAGAGGTCGACAAGCTTATTGAGGAGAAATAAATGACCCGAGCAATGTATATGTCTAAGCTCTATGCGCCGACGCTTAAAGAGGATCCGGCGGACGCTGAGCTCGCCAGTCACCGCCTGCTGCTCCGTGCCGGCATGATCCGCAAGGAGGCCGCCGGCCTGTATTCCTACCTGCCGCTTGCTTGGCGCTCGATCCGTAAGATCGAGAATATCGTGCGCGATGAGATGGACGCTGCCGGCGCCCAGGAGCTTATGATGCCTATCATGGTCGACGCCGAGTTGTGGCGCGAGTCCGGGCGCATCGACGCCTATGGCAAGGAGCTTGTGCGCTTTGACGACCGTCATGGTCGCGAGTTCGTCCTGGGCCCCACGCACGAGGAGACCGTCACGGCCCTGGTGCGCAACGAGCTGCGCTCCTACAAGCAGCTGCCCGTCAACCTGTACCACATTCAGGACAAGTTCCGCGACGAGTTCCGCCCCCGCTTTGGCCTGATGCGCGGTCGCGAGTTCATCATGAAGGACGCCTACAGCTTCTCCGCCACGCAGGAGAGCCTGCAGGAGGAGTATGACAAGATGAAGCAGGCCTACGCTAACATCTGCGAGCGCTGCTATATCAAGGCCCTGCCCGTTGTTGCCGACTCCGGTGAGATCGGTGGCGATACCTCCGTCGAGTACATGGCTTTGGCCGACGCCGGCGAGGCTTCGCTCGTCTACTGCGACGATTGCGGCTTTGCTGCCGATGACGAGGCGGCAAGCACCAAGGTCGTCGTGACCGAGGGTCCTGGTGGCGGTACGCTCACCAAGGTTGAGACTCCGGGCATGGGCACCATTGAGGCTGTTGCTAAGTTCTTTGGGTTCCCCGAGAACGGCACGCGCAAGTCGCTGGCACTCATCGACGCCGAGGGCAAGCCGGTCGTGGCCATTGTTCCGGGCGATCACGAGCTCAACGATTGCAAGGCCGAGCACGTCTTTGGCAAGGGCTATCGCATGATGACCGACGAGGAGCTTCAGGCGAACGGTCTGCACAAGGGCTTTATCGGACCGGTTAACCTGCCCGATGGTATTCGTCTGGTGTGCGATGAGAGCCTGCGCGATTCCATGCAGTGGGCCTGCGGTGCCAACGAGGTCGATTATCACTTTACCGGTGCCTGCCCCGAGCGCGACTTTACCGTCGATGAGTGGGCCGATCTGGTCACCGTCGTTGCCGGCGACCCCTGCCCGCACTGCGGCAAGCCGCTCTCCGCTGCCCGCGGCATCGAGGTCTCTCAGGTCTTCCAGCTGGGCACCAAGTATTCCGAGGCCATGGGTGCCACCTTTATGGACGAGGACGGCAAGGAGAAGCCGCTCATCATGGGCTGCTACGGCGTTGGTGTGTCCCGCTCGCTCGCTGCCGTCGTGGAGCAGCACAACGACGAGCACGGTATCGTCTGGCCGGTCTCCGTTGCCCCGTACGAGGTCGCGGTGATTCCGCTCGATCCCAAGAAGGAGGAGTGCGCTACCGTCTGCGAGCAGATCGTTGATGGCCTGTGCGCCGAGGGTATCGAGGTTGTCGTCGACGACCGCGACGAGCGTCCCGGCTTTAAGTTTGCCGACAACGACCTTATGGGCTTCCCGTATCAGGTCGTTCTGGGTAAGCGTGGCCTTAAGAATGGCACCGTTGAGCTCAAGGACCGTGCCACGGGTGAGCGCGAGGATGTGGCGATCGACGAGGTCGTCGCCAAGGTCGCCGAGCTTGTGAAGACAGCACGCCGTTAATCGACGATTTCGCTTGTTGTTCGATATACGGGACGGCACCGCATTTCTCCAGATCGGGGAGATGCGGGGCCGTCCTTTTATCTTGTGGCATCCTCGATATCTAAAAGGAAAACCCCACAGCCCATGCGAGCTACGGGGTTTTCCTTGTGCCTCCGATGCGAAATTAATCGCTCAGATATTACTGATAATCGACGACGTCGATCCAGTTCTTCAGGAACTCATCGTTCACGTTGCGCTTACGAGCGAGCTCGGAAGCGGCGACGATGCTCGTCCACTGACGCACGACCTGCATGGGCATGTCGGCGCGGTCGCAGTAGAGCTCCAGGTAGGCCTCAGCCTGATCCTTGCTGTTGAGGGCAAAGAGCAGGTAGGTGGTGGCAACGTCGGCAGCAGGGGAGCCCTGGGTGGCGTGTGCCCAGTCGCACACATAGAGCTGGCCGTCGTCGCCGACGATGACGTTGGAGGGGTTGAAGTCGCCGTGGCAGACCTTGAACTCCTTGGTCATGCCGTCCAGACGCTCCTGAAGGTTGTAGCGCGTGGTGGCATTGAGCTGATCAAGGCTGTCGATCATGCGGGCGTACTTGTCGCGCTGACGGTTGAGCAGCGGGGAGGTGTAGCCGTGGATCTCGATCTGGAGGTCGACGAACATCTCGAGGTACTCACCAAAGCGCTGGGGCTCGGCAGTCATCTTCTCGGCAAGGGTGGTGCCCGGAACCTTCTCGGTCACGAGCGCCCAGCCGTTGGCGTTCTCGAGCTGGGAAACCTCGAGAGCCTTGGGGCTGCGGATGCCGCACTCATTGATGCGGGCAAGATTCAAAGCCTCGTTGAACACGTCGGAGACAGGCTTGGTCTCGTTAAAGACCTTGACGATCTTGTCGCCCAGGTCGTAAACGACCTTGTTGCCACGGCGGACGAGCTCGGTCTTGGAATCGGGTAGCAGCATGGTTGCATCCTTTCAACGATGCGATAGAAGCGACGGCGGGGGTGTGTGAAACACCCGTGCACCCCCGCCGTTAAAAACCGTGCTAAAACTAGCAGACGGCGTAGTCCTGAGGCTCGCGGCCGTAGTAGGCGTCCAGGTAGAGCTCCTTGATCTCGCTCATGAGCGGGTAGCGCGGGTTAGCGCCGGTGCACTGGTCGTTGAATGCCTGCTCGGTCATCTCGTCGAGGGTGTCGAGGAAGTACTGCTCGTCAACACCGTAGTCGGCGATGGTCTTCTTGACGCCGATGAAGTCCTTGAGCTCCTCGAGCTTCGTGATGAAGTTCTCGAAGACCTCCTTGTCGTCCTTGCCCTCGATGCCGCAGTACTTGGCCATCTCGGCATAGTTGTGCAGCGCGTTGGGGTAAGGATACTGAGAGAAAGTACCCATCTTGACGGGAGCCTCGGCGGCGTTGTAGCGCATGACGCGGGTCAGGATGACGGCGTTTGCGAGGCCGTGGGGCAGGTGATGGAAAGCGCCGAGCTTGTGGGCCATGGAGTGGTTGAGACCCAGGAAGGCGTTGGCGAAGGCCATACCGGCCATGCAGGAGGCGTTGTGCATCTCCTCGCGGGCATGCGGATCCTTGGCGCCGTTCGTGAAGCTGGAGGGCAGGTTCTCGAAGACGAGCTTAGCAGCGCGCTCGGAGAGGCCCTTGGTATAGTCGGAAGCCATGATGGAGACGTAGGACTCGATGGCGTGGGTCATGACGTCGATGCCGGAGGCAGCGGTCAGGCCGCGCGGGGCGGTCATGCAGTTGTCGGCGTCGACGATAGCCATGTTGGGGAGCAGCGCGTAGTCGGCGAGCGGCCACTTGATGCCGGTCTCCTTGTCGGTGATGATGGCGAACGGCGTGCACTCGGAGCCGGTACCCGAGGAGGTCGGGACGGCGACGAAGTAGGCCTTCTTGCCCATCTCGGGGAAGGTGAAGATACGCTTGCGGATGTCCATGAAGTCCATGGCCATGTCCTCAAACTTGCACTCAGGGTGCTCGTACATCATCCACATGATCTTGCCGGCGTCCATAGCGGAGCCACCGCCGACGGCGATGATGACGTCCGGCTCAAAGAGAGCCATCTGCTTGGCGCCGCGACGTGCGCACTGCAGCGACGGATCGGGCTCGACGTCGTAGAAGCAGTCGTGGGCGATGCCCATCTCGTCGAGCTTGGCCTCGATGGCGCGGGTGTTGCCATTCTTGAAGAGGAACTGGTCGGTGACGATGAAGGCGCGCTTCTTGCCCATGACGTTGCCCAGCTCGTCGAGGGCGACGGGCGTGGAACCCTTCTTGAAGTAGACCTTCTCGGGAGCGCGGAACCACAGCATGTTCTCACGGCGCTCGGCCACAGTCTTAACGTTGATCAAGTGCTTCACCCCAACGTTCTCGGAGACGGAGTTGCCGCCCCAGGAGCCGCAGCCCAGGGTCAGAGACGGCTTCATGCCAAAGTTGTACAGGTCACCGATGCCGCCGTGCGAGGACGGGGTGTTGATGACGATACGGCAGGCCTTCATGACGTGCTCGAACAGGCTGATCTTCTCGGCCTGGGCGGGGTGCACGTACAGAGAGGCGGTGTGGCCCGGGCCACCGGCGAGCACCAGGTGCTCGGCCTTGTCGACGGCCTCCTGGAAGTCCTTGGCGTGGTACATGGCCAGGACCGGGGAGAGCTTCTCGTGGGAGAACTCCTCCTTGGCGGGGTCGGTGGAGGTGACCTCGGCGATCAGGATCTTGGTCTTGGCGGGAACCTCGATGCCGGCGAGCTCGGCGATCTTGGCGGCAGCCATGCCGGGGATGCGGTGATCGAGGGCGCCGTTCTTGAACATGGCGGCACGCAGGGCCTCCATCTCGGCACCCTGCTTGACGAAGTAGCAGCCGCGCTTCTGGAACTCGGCCTTAACCTGGTCATAGATGCTGTCGATGACAGTCACGGACTGCTCGGAAGCGCAGATCATGCCGTTGTCGAAGGTCTTGGAGTGGATGATGGAGTTGACGGCGAGCAGCACGTCGGCGGTGTCGTCGATGACGACCGGGGTGTTACCGGCGCCAACGCCCAGGGCGGGCTTGCCCGAGGAGTAAGCGGCCTTGACCATGCCCGGGCCACCGGTGGCGAGGATGATGTCGACGTCGCGCATGACCATGTTAGTCAGCTCGATGGAGGGGACATCGACCCAGCCGATGATGCCCTCGGGGGCGCCGGCCTTGACGGCGGCGTCAAGCACGAGCTTGGCGGCGGCGATGGTGCACTTGGCGGCAGCCGGGTGCGGGGAGATGATGATGGCGTTGCGGGTCTTCAGGCAGATCAGCGTCTTGAAGATCGCGGTGGAGGTGGGGTTGGTCGTCGGGATGACGGCGCCCACGATGCCGATGGGCTCGGCGATCTTGGTGATGCCGTAAGCCTCGTCGCGCTCCAGAACGCCACAGGTCTTGGTGTTCTTGTAAGCGTTGTAGATGTACTCTGCGGCGTAGTGGTTCTTGATGACCTTGTCCTCAAGAACGCCGCGGCCGGTCTCCTCGATGGCCATCTTCGCCAACGGGATACGAGCCTTGTTGGCGGCCATGGCAGCCTCATAGAAGATTTTGTCGACCTGCTCCTGCGTGTACGTAGCAAAAAGCGCCTGGGCCTCTCGCATCTGAGCGAGCTTAGCCTCAAGCGCCTCTACGTTGTCCACAATTGCGGGAGTAGTGTTTTCCGGTGACTTTTTCACCATTTGTGTCTCCTTGCGATCGGAGATTTACCCTACG
>CAUASQ010000064.1 GCA_958431945.1 uncultured Collinsella sp.
AGACCATCATGTATGCCCGCATGATCCTGGTCGTCGCCAACGGCGAGGCCAAGGCTCAGGCCGTGCATGACATGTGCTATGGTCCGGTTACGCCCGCGTGCCCGGCTTCGATCCTGCAGCTGCACACCAACTGCGTTGTCGTTGCCGACGAGGCCGCCCTTTCGCTCTGCGAGTAGCGCGAATCCTACACCTCGACATAGCCTTGCCTAAGGCCTCCGCTTTGCGGGGGCCTTTTTGTTATCCCCCTCCGCCCGCTTGACCAAAATCTTGCCGCAAGCTTGACGAATGCCGGATGCCCAACAGCTTGATTCATTCCATACCAGATTCTATGCAAAAATGCCACTAAAAGGTCGTAGACGGTAGCGGGTGCTAGGCGAGTTGAATGACATAGCTGAACCTTGTTCATCTGCGTTACACTGCCGCTTAGATGGGACAAGCTGA
Source organism: uncultured Collinsella sp. (assembly GCA_958431945.1). Taxonomy (GTDB): domain Bacteria; phylum Actinomycetota; class Coriobacteriia; order Coriobacteriales; family Coriobacteriaceae; genus Collinsella. Next base: position 442 of record CAUASQ010000064.1, read on the forward strand.
CAAGCTCATTTACCTGCTTAAAGACCGATTAGTCGGGGGATTAATAACAATCGGCCCTCGCTGTACAAAAACTTGCCGCTTGCGTACCAAAAGACAACCTAGAACACAAGGTCGCTCTATTCATAGCGCGGCTTGTATGGTCTTGCGGTTACAGTGTCCATACGGTCGAGTTGAGGAGCTGGCATGGTAAACAATTTGGGCAGTATGGACGACCTCGAGCTGATGCCGCTGGGCGGTGGCTATATGGTGCGACGCGAACGCTTGATGAATGAGCTTCTCGCCAAGGGCCGAAAGGCCGGCATCGTGGTTCTTTATGCGCCCGACGGGTTTGGGAAGACCTCGGTGCTGCTGCAGTACACCCATGAGGTTAAATGCGACCCGACGCGAGGCCCCGTGCGGATTATCGAGGCCGATCGCGCTACTGGGCGCGAGGTGTTTATGCAGCTCGAGGTGGTTACCGAAGAACTCAAAGACAAACCGCACTCCCTTATCGCGATTGATAATGTGCCAAACCTCGATCAGCACGATACCGAAGACCTCATCGACAGGATTCGCGGCCTGCGCGCTATGGGGGTAGGGGTCTTTATCTCCTGCCGTCCTTCAAATCGTCAACTGATTCATGGGCTGGGCGATTCGGTTAAGATCAATGCGCAGATGCTCAAGGTGCATGCCTATGAGTATTCGGCGTGGGCATCGGCGTTTTCGATCAGCACATCGCTCGACTTTTATCAGCTCACGCAGGGCGTGCCCGAGCTCGTCTCGGCATTGCAGACGGGTCTGTATGGCCAAGGCGACGTAGCCGGTCTGCTCGAAAACGAGATTGTCAACGTATATGGCGCGGCACTTGTCGATCTGGCTTCGCTCGACAATAATGCACTGTTTTGCGTGGCATGTCTCATGATTTTGATGGGCGAGGGCAATATCGCAGAACTCGAGGCTTGTGGGGTGAGGCTGTCGATGGTCGACCAGTCCTACTTTGTACGCGACTACCCGATCTTTGGCTTGGACCCCGCCGAGCGGAGTTTTACGTGTCTGGGCACGGAGGATAACGGACGCTTGCGCTTGCGCAAGTTGGTGGCCGAGGTTCGCCCCGAACTTGTTCCGAGGGCGGCCCGGATTTTGCTTAAGGCGGGTAGATGCGATGTGGCGATGGGCCTGGCGGACGCCTTTTTGGACCGTGATGCGGTCCTTGAACTTGCTGGGCAGTATGGGGTCGATCTGGCTCTGACGGGGCACGGGGCCGATATCTGCCGAGCAGCGCTGGGCACGATCGATGCCGAGGATCCGGCTCCAGAGCCAACGCCTGCCGAGGCGCTTGGCGTATATCTGGCAGCGGTCAGCGTGTCCAATACAAAGCTCGCTCGCTATATGGCATCGGTTATCGAGCGCGGGGGCGAACGGGCGGCCTGCGAAATAGACCCTGTTTCATGGAGGGTGGCCCAGACACTGACGGCTGTTTGCTATGGGGACAACGGGCTTGGGCTTCCTACGAACCTGGCCGTGCCAGAAATCGAGACATCCCATACCGCACTCGATATGTTGTCTGCGCATATCGAGGTCAAGCGCTGCCTGACCGAGCGGGGAGATGACGGCGGCGTTCTACAGCAACTCAAAACGAGCAAGGCCTACGACTGCGAGCTCGACATCGCGGGGATTGTTATGCGGGCCGATAGCATGCTGGTGGAGCTCTTTGACGGGTCGTTTGCGGGAACCGACGAGCGCGACGACGAGATGACGGTGGTGCGGGAGGCGCTCGACGTACGTGGGCTTAAGGCGATGGCTATCTGGGTGCGCATGGTGTTGGCGGCACGGCGGCTCCTTTCCGGCCTGCCGGTAACCGACGACGCGGCGTTCAACGAGCTCGATCGTTTTGCCGTGCGCATGCGCGACAACCAGATTCAGCTGTTTGGCCTGTTGCTAGAAGGCTGGCAGTCGCTGGCAGAGGGACGGCCGGTTAATGCAAAGTTCCGTGCGGTCCAAGTGCTCAAACTTGCCGAGGAGTCGATTGCGTACATGCGCGATAATGCGTTACTGCTGGAGCGCGCGGCATATCTGCGTAACACCTCGATGGTTTCGGTACGCGAGGAAGCGGAGTTGCTCGATATAAGCCAGACGCAGGTTGGTGGCGCAGAAGCCTGGATGGTGGCGCTGCATTTGGCCTGTGCGGGCCGAGACAGCGACCTTGCAGCCTGGATGTCCATGAATCGCGCGGGGATTCTAGAGCCATCGTATCGGCTCTTTGCGCGCCTTGCCATGCATTGTCTGGGCGAGCCGGCGACCAGGATTCGCAAGAAGCTTCCCGTGCGCGAGCTGTCGCGGTACTCGCTGCGCGACGATTTGGAAGGGGAAGGCGAGCGCCTGTTCCAGGCCGGTGAGGTTGAAGCCGTTGATACCATTGACCATATCGAGATTCGCATGTTTGGGGCGTTTCGCGCCGAGCGCGACGGGTTTCCCATCACGGACAAAATGTGGCGCCGCAAGAAGGCGGCGACACTTGCCGAGCGGCTTGCGCTGGGCATGGATGCGCTCGTCGATCGTGAGACGCTGGCCATGGAGCTGTGGCCCCATGCCGAGTTCAATAGCGCCCGCAACAACCTGTACTCGACGATATCGCGCTTGCGGTCGGCTTTGGGACCGACGCCGGATGGCAAATCGTGTGTGCTCATCCAAAATGAATGCATCGGACTCAACGGCGACTACGTCAAGACCGATGTACGGCTGTTTGACCAGATAAGCCGCGAGGTTTTGGGAAATCGCACGGGTGCGCGCGGGCCCCATTTAGTTGAGCTGTGCCTTAAGATTGAGCAGCTTTATGCCGGCCCGTTGTATGTTCCCAATGGCTGTAACCCCACCTACTTTTTGCGTATGCGACGCATTATGCAGTCAAAGTACATCGATTGCATGATTAAGGGAGCAAATGCCGCTCTAGAAGAAAACGACCTGCAGTCGGCGATTTGGCTGGCGGAGTCGGGGCTTCGGCAGGAAACAGCGCGTGAGGATATGGTGCGCTGCGCCATGCGCGTCTACAGTGCGGCGGGGCGGCGGCGCGATATCGTCGAGCTATACAGCGGTCATATGCACCACCTGAGGGAGCAGGTCAATGGCGTTCCCGAGCCCGAGACGCGGCGTCTATACGAGCGCTTGGTGGAGGGGCGGCTCAATCGCGTGCTGGTCGAGCGATAAAAAACGGGTGCCCGAAGTACTCGGGCACCCGTAAGCTTGCTATATGTTGGCTCGCCGGATCATTGGCTCTTAGACGAGCTTGATCTTCTCGATATCCTTGCGCGAGGACTCGCGATACAGCGAGAACTTGCGGCCGATGACCTGGACGACCTCGGCGTGGCAACGCTCAGCGAGCTCTTCGGCGGCCTCGCGGGCGGAAAGACTGGAGCCATCGAGCACGGAGCACTTAACGAGTTCGTGCTTCTCCAGGTAGGCGACCGTCTGCTCGACGGTGCCCTCGTTGACATCGGACTTACCGATGATGATGGCGGGGTTGAGGTGATGGGCCATGCTGCGAAGCTGCTTGACCTGGGCTCCTGTCAGTGCCATGGGTTCTCGCTTTCTATGTATGGGGCGCCCCGCGACGGGGCCTTAATCTACGTGAGCTGTCCCACGATAGCGCAGGAACGGCGCGGTGTGGAGCGCGTTTGCCCAGTTCAAAAAGAATGCGGATGCCGAGTGAGTGGGCGGTGCGGGCTGCGAACAGGCTATGAGCTGGGCGCAGAGACCGGTTCCCATGCAATAAACGCCCAGCGAACCTTACGGATATGGTCGAGCATATAGCGCCCCTGCGGCACGCCCTTGGAGCCCGGCTCGCCGGCATGGGGGTTTTCGATCATGTGCTGAGCGATATAGTCGCGCAGGCGGTCGATCTTATCCTCGTTGCCATGCTCGAGCATACGGGAAAAATCCGCCACGCCTGCCTCAAGGCTATCGAAGGTATCGCGACGAGGCGATTCAAAGTATGTAACCTGCGGCAACGCACCCATCTGAATGAGGATGTTGAAGGCGTACACAAAGCCATTGCTGCAGGTAACCGAGGCGCCGATAGCGTTCATCAAGTGCAGATCATAGCGCGGGCTGGAGTTGGCGACCATCGTGACAGCACAACGCCGACGAGCCGTGCGGTCGAGCTTGGCAAGCGCATCTTTTAGATTGGTCGTCGTAACCGACCGACTGGCAAAGGCAACATCCACCGCTTTCGCGATCGGTCCAACCAAATCCCAATCATCATCCCAAGCAAGCTCAAGCGGCGTAATGCGATCCTCGAGCCCATAGTACTCAATGCCAGCATCAAGCGTGCCCAACATGGCAGGGGAAAAGTCAGCAGCAATCACAAGATGCCCAGCCTGAGCAAGCGGAATAGCAATCGACCCAGCCCCGCACCCCATATCAAGCACCGATTCACCAGGCTCAAGAGCCAGCAATTTCATAAAATCCCGGGCATACGGAGCAGTCTCAAGCGGCCGAAAATGCCGAGCCCGCTTATCCCACTCAAAAGAATCATCAGCCCGCCGCCGATCAGCTTGCAGCCGCATCCATTCGCCATTCCAATCCGCAGAAAGCAGCTCAGATTGAATTACACCATCAGCCACGGGCCATCCCCCTCACAACAAAAAAGCGGCTCCTCCCAAAAGAAGAGCCGCAACAAGCATATATCAGAAAAAGAACTGTTCCAACGCCAAACCGCCGCACCAGCCAAGTGGTGCAGGAGCGAAGCAACTGCAACCGGGATAGAACCCAACTGAGGCCCCGTTGTGCGGGAGCCCCGGGGAGGGCAAATATATAAGGTCGATCGCGAGTTCCGCACGAGCCGGAGAGCACTTAATGTGCTCTCCGTGCGAGCCAGGACTGTCCGAGCAGGCGACCTTATATATTTGCCCTCCCCGGGGCTCCTCGCCAGTCCCCCTCAGCTAGTTCTTCAGCGAGTTCAGCGGCGCCGGGAAGCGTCCACCGCGATGGGCAAGCACGGTGCCGGCGTTGGGGTTCACCGGCATGATGGGCGCACGGCCGAACAGGCCGCCGTACTCGACGCAGTCGCCCACGCCCTTGCCGATGGCGGGAATCACGCGGACGGCCGTGGTCTTGTTGTTGATGACGCCGATGGCCATCTCGTCGGCGATGATGCCGGCGATGGTCTCGACCGGGGTGTCGCCGGGGATGGCGATCATGTCCAGGCCAACGGAGCACACGCAAGTCATGGCCTCGAGCTTCTCGAGCGAAAGCGCGCCGGCCTCGACGGCGGCGATCATGCCGGCGTCCTCGGACACGGGGATGAAAGCGCCGGAGAGACCGCCCACGCTGGAGCTGGCCATAACGCCGCCCTTCTTGACGGCATCGTTGAGCATGGCGAGTGCGCAGGTCGTGCCCGGGCCACCGCAGGTGCCAACACCGATGATCTCGAGGATGCGGGCAACGGAATCGCCGATGGCAGGCGTAGGCGCCAGCGACAGGTCGACGATGCCCTTCTCGACACCCAGGCGACGGGCGGCCTCGCGGCTCATGAGCTCACCGGCACGGGTGATCTTAAAGGCGGTCTGCTTAATCTTCTCGGCGACCTCCATCATCGATGCGGAATCGGGCAGCGTCTCCAGGGCTGCGGCCATAACGCCGGGGCCCGAGACGCCTACGTTGATGACGGCGTCGGCCTCGCCACCGCCGTGGACGGCGCCCGCCATAAACGGGGAGTCCTCGACCATGTTGGCAAAGCAGACAAACTTGGAAGCGCCGACGGAATCCTGGTCGGCCGTGAGTTTAGCGGCATCGATGATGGTCTGGGCGGCCATGAGCACGGCATCCATGTTGATACCGGCGCGCAGGCTGGCGACGTTGACGCTGGAGCAGACGCGGCTCGTGGTGGCGAGCGCCTGGGGGATGGACTGGATGACGCGGCGGTCGGCGTCGCCGATGCCCTTCTGGACGAGCGCGGAGAAGCCGCCCAGGTAATCGATGCCGAGCGTCTCGGCCGCGCGGTCGAGGGCGTGCGCGATGGGGGTGAGGTCCTCATCCTTGCAGCACGCGGCGATCTGGGCCACCGGGGTGACGGAAACGCGCTTGTTGACGATGGGGATACCGTACTCGCGCTCGAGGTTCTCGGCGGTCTCGACCAGATGCTCAGCCGTGTGCGTCACGTGGTCGTAGATCTTCGTGCACATGCGGTCGAGGTTCTCGTCACCGCAACCCATGAGCGAAACACCCATGGTGATGGTCCTGATGTCGAGGTTCTGCTCCTCAACCATGCCGCGGGTTTCCGCGATTTCTGCGGGCGTGATCGCCATCCTTGCGCTCCTATCTGCCAAAACGAGCATAGTCTTATCTATTCTAACGTGCCGCACGTGCCAAGTGACGCATGCGGCACGTTTTGGTGCACGGTTGTTTCCGTTGTGTTACTGCCCAAAGACCTCTTCGGCGATGCGCGCGCTTTCGGCGGCATCCTTGGCATAGTAGTCCGCGCCGATCTGCTTGGCGTATTCGGGGGTGAGCACGGCGCCGCCCACGATGATCTTGACGCCCGGAACCTCGGTATGGAGCAGCTTGATGGTCTCTTCCATGGCGACGACCGTGGTAGTCATAAGCGCCGAGAGGCCGACGAGCTTAATATCGCGCTCCTTGACGGTCTTGAGTACCTCCTGCGGATCGACGTCGCGGCCCAGGTCAAAGACGGTGTAGCCGTAGTTGTCGAGCAGCATTTTGACGATGTTCTTGCCAATATCGTGGATGTCGCCCTTGACGGTGGCCACGCAGATCTTGCCCTTGTCGGCAATCTCGCCGGCGGGCATCAGACGCTTGATGGTGTCGAAGCCCACGCGTGCGGCCTCGGCCGAGGCCATGAGCTGCGGCAAGAAAAACTTGCCCTGGTCAAAGAGGACGCCAACCTCGTCGAGGGCGGGGATAAAGTGATTGTTGATAAGGTCCATGGCGTCGTGGTCTGTCAGCAGACGCTCGGTCTCGGCAGCGATCTCGCCTTTGCGGCCCGAGACGACCATTCGACGAATCGGGTCGTCGTTGCCGTCGGTGCCGGCGGTGCCGGCAGCGGGCGCGGCATCACTCGATGCGGCCTGAGCCGCTGCCGGGTTGGCGGCGATCTTGTACGGATCGGTCCAGCCGGCGTAGCGCTCGATGTATCCGGTCGAGCCCTCGTCCTCAACGCTCAGGACGCGATAGCTGTAGACGGTGTCCATAAAGCGCTTGGAGCCCGGGTTCATGATGGGGGCATCGAGGCCCGCGCCAAAGGCGGCGGCCAAAAAGACCGAACCCAGCAGCGGGCGAGCGGGCAGGCCAAAGCTGATGTTCGACACGCCGAGCGCGCATTTGACACCCAGGCGCTCCTTGCACAGGGACATGGCGCGCAGGATCTGCTCGGCCTGGCGTTGATTGGTCGAGGCGGTCATGACCAGGCAGTCGATGAGGATGCGGTCCGGGCCAATGCCGTAGCGGGCGGCCTCGGTCACGATGCGCTCGGCGATGGCGAAGCGAGCCTCGGCGGTATCGGGGATGCCACCTTCGTCGAGCGTGAGGCCGACGACGTTGGTGCCGTAGTGGACGACCAGCGGGAAGATCTCGTCCATGATCTGCTGCTTGCCGTTGACCGAGTTGATGATGGGCTTGCCGGCGTAGCGACGTACGGCGGCCTCGACGGCGGCGGGGTCGGTGGAGTCGATCTGCAACGGCAACAGCGTGGAGCCTTGGAGCTGCTCGGTCGCTTGCTGGATGACCTTGACCTCGTCGATCTCGGGCAGGCCCACGTTGACGTCCAGGATGTCGGCGCCCTGTTCTTGCTGGCTGATGCCCTGGCTCACGACGTAGTCCAGGTCGCCGTCGCGCAGGGCCTGCTGCAGGCGCTTTTTGCCGGTGGGATTGATGCGCTCGCCGATGACGGCAATCTTGTGGCCGTCGCAGGGAAGGTCCACCACAGTCTGGGCACTTGTGACCGACATGCTGGGCTTGCGGTGGCGCGGACTGGGCGTGTGGTTATCGATAAGCGTGCGCAAGGCGGCCATGTGCGCCGGCGTGGTGCCGCAGCAGCCGCCCACGACGCTCACGCCGTCCTCAATCATGCCGGCGACGGCTTTGGCGTATTCGGGGGCCTGGATGTCAAAGACGGTATTACCGTCGTCGTCCACGTGGGGCAGTCCCGCATTGGCCTGCACCATAACGGGTTTGTCCGTAACGGTGAGCATACGTGCGGCGAGCCCTCGGAGCTCGGCCGGTCCCTGGCTGCAGTTGATGCCCAAAACGTCGGCGCCGATGGCGTCGAGCGTGATGGCGGCCACCTCGGGACTCGTGCCCAGGAACGTGCGACCGTCTTCCTCAAAGGTCATGGTGGCAAAGACGGGCAGGTCGGAGTTCTCTCGGCAGGCGAGGACGGCCGCCTTGATCTCGGCAAGGTCGGTCATGGTCTCGATAATAAAGAGGTCCACGCCCGCATCGACGCCGGCGCGCACTTCCTCGGCAAAGAGGTCGTAGGCCTCGTCGAAGCTGAGGGTACCCAAGGGGCGCAGCAGCGCGCCGATGGGGCCGATATCGCCGGCGACGTAGTGGGCACCGGCTGCGCGGGCGCAGGCGACAGCGGCGGCAAAGACATCTGCCACGGTGGCGGTACCGTCGAGCTTGTGGGCGTTGGCGCCAAAGGTATTGGCGGTGATCACGTCGCAGCCGGCCTCGACGTACTGTCGCTGAATGTCGGTAATGACCTGGGGCTCCTCAAAGTTGAGCAGCTCGGGCAGGGCTCCGGCCTTCATGCCGGCCGCCTGCAGCATGGTGCCCATGCCGCCGTCGAACAGCAGATGCCCCGTGCCCTCGATGGCCGCACGCAGGCGATCGTCCTTAATGCGCAGATCGTCGATCGTGCGCGTCTTGTACGTGGCACCGTTGCGTCGTGCGGCATCAACGGGTGCCGCCAATGCAGTGCCGTCAGAATCATGAGTGATAAGCGGAGTAAACATCGAGGGCTCCTAATGGCTGGAATAGCAGGTGGTGTGGGCGGCGCGGAAGCGACAGTGCTCGCGCATGCGGCAGATATTGCAGGTGGGGCGGCTCTGGGCGTCGTGGA
>CAUASQ010000065.1 GCA_958431945.1 uncultured Collinsella sp.
AAACCGAAGATCATGATGGCGCAGTTGGGGAGTTTTGTTGGGAGCTCAAAGCCCTCTGGGGCTGCGGCCTTGATAAATTGGCGGCTGGCGCTGCCGTGGCTTACTGCTAGGAGGGTTTCGATGCCCTCGGAGCCCATGAGATTGGTGAGGGTGGCTACCATGCGTTCTTGCAACGCTTTGCTTCCCTCTCCTCCAAAGGGGACCAGGTCCTCGCCCGGATCCCAGACATCGGTGGGCAGGGCGTCGTGGGGGCCTTCTTCGAAGGTGCCGTAGCAGCGCTCGATAATGCCTTCGCAGGGCTCGACCGCTGCGTCCGGGCCGAGGAGCTCGCATGTAACGAGACTAGCGGTGTCCATGGCTCGGCCTAAGGGTGATGAGACCACTTTGTCGGGGACGACGTCGTGGGCCTTGAGCCATGCGGCTGCCATCCCGGCTTGCTGACGGCCCAAATCGGTGAGCGGTGAATCGCAGCGACCCTGGACGAGCTTTTTAACGTTGAATTCTGTCTGGCCGTGGCGGAGTAGATATAGACGCTTCATGCTCTCCCCTTCTGCATAACTTGCTTTACCGGCGCAGCCTTACTCGTGGGTATGGCCTACGTAGTCTTCGTCGATCGTGATCTTGGCAATCGACTTGGGGTATTCGAATTCCACCTTTTTTGCCAACGTACGCTTTAGGTCCTCGGCGCTCATCTGCAGATCCGAGGGACGCACGCAGTCAAAGATCACGTTGGTGTGCGTAGGACCCGGCACACAGCGTAGGTCATGAATCGAGAGGCGGTTATCGATCTCCTGAGCCATGGCGTGAATGCGCAAGCGCATGCTCGCCACCTTGGGGTCATCGGTCACGATGGGATCGTAGTGAAGCGTGACGATCATGCCGTCTTCGACCCTAAACGACTGCTCGATGTTATCGAGCGTGTCGTGACTTTCCAGCGGGCTGGCCTCGGCCGCCATCTCGGCGTGCGCACTTGCAAACTTCCTGCCCGGACCATAATCGTGAACCATAAGGTCGTGGACGCCCAAAACGCCGGGATAGCTCATGATCTTGCTGCGGATATGCTCGACGAGCTTAGGATCGGGCGTCTGGCCCAAAAGCGGGCTCACCGTATCTTGGATAAGCTCAAAGCCGCTCCAGCCAATATAGGCGCCAACGGCAAGGCCGACCCACGCGTCAAGATTGATGTGCGTCACCTGCGAAACAATTGCACATGCCAGCACGGCGCCTGTGGCAAGAACATCGTTCTTGGAATCCTGGGCAGTCGCATGCAGTGTCTCGGACTCGATACGGTCGCCGAGCTTTTGGTTGAGCGCCGTCATCCACAGCTTAACAACCATCGAAAGCGCCAGGACTGCCACCAGGGCAAGCGAGAACTCGACAGGTTCGGGGTGGATGATACGCTCAAACGAGGACTTCACCAGTTCAAGGCCAATGAGAAGCACGAGCGCCGCCACGACAAGACCCGAGAGGTACTCGTAGCGACCATGGCCGTATGGATGCTCGGGGTCGGCGGGCTTGCTCGCCAGCTTAAAGCCCAGCACGCTCACGATATTCGAGCTGGCATCGGACAGGTTGTTCATGGCATCCGCCACAATCGAAACCGATCCCGAAACCACACCGATTGCGCCCTTCGCAGCACAAAGCGCCACATTGGCGACAATACACACCATGCCCGCTAACGTGCCCACACGCGCACGATCGCCCTGCGCGCGCTTAACTATCCACTCGACCATCTGCATCCGCCCCCACAGTACTACCTATATATCTATTGCTCAAACGGATTGTAGTGTAGCCACTTTGTCTCCCAGATACAAAGAGGCCGCAGCCCGCACGGGCCACGGCCTTGGAGCATGACAAAAGAATCGTCCTTTTGTCGCACAGGTTTATGCGCTTACTTCAGCAGCGCTCGCCACTGTTTCGGGTGAATCGGCCCCGTCTTCTGCCGCCTGTCCCTGCGCCGGCACCACGCCAAAGCAGTAGCTCAGCGCCGCAGACACCGCAAATGCCACACCGCCGGCAACGCAGCACCACAGCAGGTTCGAGATGCCGCCCGTGGCAAAGCCAATGACCATAAGGACATTCGTCATGCCGATGGTATAGGCCGTAACGTGGCCCACGGCCGCAACAAGGCCTCCGACGGCGCCGCCAATGGCCATGCACGTCAGGCACCTGCCATATTTAAAGCCGCAACCGTACAGCGCCGGCTCGCTTACGCCGCCAAGAACGCCCGAGATCGCATAGCCTAGCATGAGCGCCTTCTCGTCCTTATCCGCAACGCGGAGCGACGCGCCAAAAGGCATACCCCAAACGGCAAACGTTGCCATCGTCGCGGCGATCAGGATGCACGAATCCGTTCCCACACTCATAAACTGCGCATAGGCGAGCGACAGGACAACGTTGCTGACGCCCGCGATCTTAAGGAACTCCCAGCCCGCGGCAAGCCCCATGAGCGTGAGCAGCGACACGATGCCACCGGAATTGCCAAGCATAAACATAAGCTGGCCCAACAGCATGCCCAGATAGCTGCCCGCCGGCGCCGTAATACACAGCGAAACCGGAACCATGACAAGCATGGTCGCAAACGGAACGAACGAAAACGCCACGGCCTTAGGGATAACGCGCGAAAAGAAACACTCCACTCGCCATAGCACGGGCACCGAGATGAGAACCGGAATAACAGTCGTCGTGTAATCGTTAACCGGCGCGGGAAGCAGGCCATACACGGAAGTCATCGATGCCCCCGTCGTCGATGCGGCATCGACGAGCTTAAGCAGATCGGGCGCAATCAATACGCCGCCCAGCATCATGCCCAGCTGCTCCGAGCAACCGAGCTGGCGGGCGGCCGCCCAACCAAGATAAATGGGCAAAAAGTAGTAGCCGGCGTTATAGAGCCAACTGTAGAACAGGCGATAGATTTCGGAATCGGCCGACCACAGGCCCAGCATGCCTTCGCCCATAATGACGGCGACGGTGCGGAACAAAGCCGCGCAGACAATAAACGGCAGCGCCGACATCATGCTTTTGGACAGATAGTCCACCACGGCCATGGCGTTTGATGAGAACGTCGTTGTAAACGAGGTGTTAGAAACTTGTGACACAGGAACCCTTTCCCAATGTGACATGCGGACTGTCCCTTTGTCACATCGTGCGGTACTGACCGATTGCGCGGTACTTTTCGTAGCGGAGGTTTGTGAGGGTCGCGTCGTCGAGCCGCCCAAGCGTATCGAAGGCAGCGAATGCCGAGGACATGACGGCGCCGGCGATCTCCTCATGCGACAGGCCTCTATCGTCAACAATGCCGTCGATAATGCCGAGCGCCAACAGATCGGGGGCCGTGAGCTTAAGCGCCTCGGCGGCCTCATTCGCGCGCTCGGTATCCTTCCACAGGATCGACGCACAGGCCTCGGGGCTCACGACCGAATAGGCCGAGCTCGAGAGCATCAGGATGCGGTCGGCCACGGACAGCGCCAGCGCGCCACCAGAGCCGCCCTCGCCTGTCACCACCGAGACAATCGGCGTCTTGAGGCCGCTCATCTCTATGAGATTCTGGGCAATCGCCTCACCCTGGCCGCGTTCCTCGGCACCGATGCCGCAAAACGCGCCCGAAGTATCGACCAGGCACAGAACCGGTCGACCAAACTTTTCGGCCTGGCGCATCAGGCGACGCGCTTTGCGGTAGCCCTCGGGATGTGCCATACCAAAGTTGCGACGCATACGCTCTTTAGTCGTGGTGCCGCGCTCGACGGCGATGACCGTTACGGGGCGTCCGTCTTTCCAGCCAATGCCAGCCACCGCAGCGGCGTCGTCGCCAAAGTAGCGGTCGCCGTGCAGCTCCACAAATCCATCCAGGCCCAGCGAGATCATCTCGCCTGCCGTGGCGCGATCTGCCGAGCGGGTCTGCTTGACAATCTCGAGCGCGGTTTTTGGTGCGGCCGAGCGCTTGAACAAATGTCCCAGCTTTTTGCCGCGGCGGCCCGTATGCACGATCTCGTGCGGTGCCCCCAGGCCGGGCGCGTGCCCTTCGTGCAGCGCCAGCAGCTCGCCTACCGTGAGCGCAACCTCGCCACGCGGTACAACGGCATCGCAAAAGCCGTGCTCCAGCAAAAACTCGGAGCGCTGGAATCCCTTGGGCAGGCGCTTGTGCATGTTCTGCTCGATCACGCGCGGGCCTGCAAATGCCGTCAGGGCATCGGGCTCGGCCAGGATAATGTCGCCCTCCATGGCAAAGCTCGCGGTTACGCCTCCGGTCGTGGGGTCGGTGAGCACCGTGACATACAGGCCGCCCGCCTCACTGTGGCGCCTAACCGCCGCAGAAATCTTGGCCATCTGCATAAGCGAGGTCACGCCCTCCTGCATGCGCGCACCGCCCGAAACGGTAAAGCCGACAACCGGCAATCCCAGCTCGGTCGCACGCTCAAATGTGCGACAGATCTTCTCGCCCACCACGGAGCCCATCGAGCCCATCATAAAGTTGGCGTCCATAAAGAAGAGCGCGGTATCGCAACCGCAGATTTTGCCCCTGCCGCACACAACGGCATCGCGCTCGCCCGAACGCTCGCTCACGCTCTTGAGCTTGTCGGCATAGCCGGGAAACGAGAGGAAGTCCTCCGGCGCCAGATTGGCATCCCATTCCTCAAACGTGCCCTCGTCGACCGTCATGCGCATGCGCGCGCGACCGCTCACGCGAAAGTGTTTGCCGCAACGAGGGCAGACCTCGAGGTTGTCGTGTAGGCGTGCCTCATCGATCACGCGGCGGCACTCCGGGCACTTGATAAACACGTGGCGCGCGGGAAACTCGGCGCACGACTCGGTCATCGGTCCCTCGAGGACGTTGACCGTCTTCGCTTTTCTATTCATCAGCATAGAGATGCCCCATCAGATCGGTGTGATACATGCCCGACAAGAACTCGTCGTTTGCCAGCACGTCGAGCTGAAGCTCGCTGTTTTCGCTCACGCCCTCAATCACGAGCTCGCCCAGGGCCGAGCGCATCTTGCGAATGGCGCCGTCACGCGTGGGCGCACACACGATGAGCTTGCCGAGCATGGAGTCGTAGTACGGCGGAACTTTCGCACCGGTAAACATGGCGGAATCCCAGCGCACGCGCGGACCACCCGGCACACGCAACGCGGTGACCGTTCCGCATGACGGCAGAAAGTCCGGCGTTTCGGCATTGATGCGGCACTCCATGGCGTGGTTGCGGACCGGCATGTCCTCCTGCTCAAAGGGCAGAGGCTGGCCGGCTGCCACGCGCAGCTGCCACTTGACCAAGTCGGTATCGGTCACAAACTCCGTAACCGGATGCTCCACCTGCAAGCGCGTGTTCATTTCCATAAAGTAGAAATTGCCGTCGTCCGAATACAGGAACTCGATGGTACCGGCTCCTTCGTAGCCGACGGCACGAGCCAGGTCACGCGCTGCCTTGTGCATGCGAGCACGAATGTCGTCGTGTCCGTCGAGGCACGGCGCGGGGCTCTCCTCGATTAGCTTTTGGTTGCGACGCTGCACCGAGCACTCGCGCTCGCCGAGCGAAAACACATGGCCCTGCTTATCGGCCATAATCTGCACCTCGACATGGTGCGCCGGCGCGACGAACTTCTCCATGTAGCACTCGCCGTCGCCAAAGACGGCCTCGCCCTCGGCACGCGCCTCGATGAACGCCTTTGCCGCATCTTCCACGCGCTCGACCTTGCGAATACCGCGACCGCCGCCACCTGCACGCGCCTTAATGAGCACGGGGCAGCCAATGCGCTCGGCCTCGGCCGTTGCCTCCTCGGGGCTTTTGAGCAAATCGCAGCCCGGCACGATGGGCACGCCCGCCGCGGCAGCCGTTCGACGTGCGGCGTCCTTGTCGCCCATGCTGTCGATCACCTTGGCCGAAGGACCAACAAACGCCAGGCCATACTTGTCGCAGTCGCGCACGAAGCTCGCCTTCTCGGAAAAGAAGCCATAGCCGGGATGAATTGCCTTAGCTCCCGACTTTACGGCACAGGTGAGCACGGCATCGTCGTTGAGGTAGCTCTCGGCAAGACGCGGGCCGCCGATGCAATACGCCTCGTCGGCAAGCTGCACGTGCAGCGCGTCCGCATCGGCCGTGGAATAAACAGCGACGGTCTTGATGCCCATATCGCGGCACGCGCGGATAACACGGACCGCGACTTCGCCGCGGTTGGCGATGAGCACTTTGTCGAACATGGAGCCTTCCTTAACTTTCGTGCATGAGTGCAAAAGACATATCGGCGCGGCAGCAAACCTCACCGTTGACGCTCGCGGTACCCGTCGCAAAGCGGAACGGCCCGCGCGCACGCGTGATGGAGCACACCAGATCCACCGTGTCGCCCGGGCGCACCGGACGCTTAAAGCGCACCTTGTCCAGACTCGTGTAGAACGGCGTCGCGCCGCGCGCCTCCTCATCGCCCATCAGCAGCACGCAGCAGTTTTGGGCGAGCATCTCGCACTGGATCACGCCGGGGACCACCGGGTTTCCCGGAAAATGCCCCTGCAAAAAGTATTCGTCGCCCGTAATCGTGATCTTGCCGTGGGCCTCGTCGCCCACCAGCTCGGCTTCGTCGAGCAAAAGCATCGGCTCGCGATGCGGTAACAGCTTCTTGAGCTCTTCTTTGTTCATGGATATCACCTATCCGATCCTCATGAGGCAGCTGCCGAACTCCACGAGGTCGCCGTCGGCCACGCAGATCTCGAGCACCTCGCCATCCGCCTCGGCCGTCACCTCGTTGAGAACCTTCATGGCCTCGATGATGCAGAGGGTCTCGCCGGCCTTGACCTTGGAGCCCACGTGCACAAACGGCTCGTCGCCCGGCGCCGGGGCAGCATAGAACACGCCGACCATGGGAGCGGTCACCTCGGTGCCCTTGGGCTCCGGTGCGGCGGCAGGCGCCTGCGCGGCGGGCTCCGGTGCGGCGGCAGGCATGGCGACAGGAGCCACCGCCGGAGCAGTCACGGCACCCGGCATAGGCATGGGCACGGCAACCGGCTGTGCGGCGCTCGCGCGCTCGAGTTCGACCGCGGTGCCATCGGGCTCCTCAACGCGCACGCGCGTGAGGCCGCGGTCCTCCATAACATCGGCTATCTCGGCAAGTCTTTTGGAATCCATGCTCTAGCTCCTCGTATATCTACGCAGCGCGATGGCGGCGTTGTGTCCGCCAAAGCCCAGGTTGGTCGAAAGCGCCCAGGTAAGGTCGGCGCGAACCGCGCGATTGGGCGTGTAGTCAAGATCGCAGGCGGGATCGGGCGTGTGGTAGTTAATGGTCGGCGGCACCACGCCTTGTTCGAGCGCCATGGCGCAGGCCATGACCTCGATGGCGCCCGTGGCACCGATCATGTGGCCGGTCATCGACTTTGTCGACGAAACGTGCGCGGCGCGCGCCGCGTCCTCGCCGAGCGCTCGCTTGATGCCCGCCGTCTCGGACGAATCGTTAAGCTTGGTCGAGGTGCCGTGGGCATTGATGTAGAGGCCCTCGGAAGGCTTGACGTCGCCCTCGGTCACCGCCAGCGATATCGCGCGGGCAATGCCGGCAGCCTCGGGATCAGGACTCGTGATGTGATAGGCATCATCGGTGTTGCCGTAGCCCACGACCTCGGCATAAATGTGCGCACCGCGCGCCTGCGCATGTTCCATGCTCTCGAGTACCAGCACGCAGGCGCCCTCGCCCATCACAAAGCCGTCGCGGTCTGCATCGAACGGACGGCAGGCCGTCGCGGGATCGGGGTTGGTGGTCAATGCGCGGCAGGACGTAAAGCCCGCAACGGCATCGGGGATAATTGCAGCCTCGGCGCCGCCCGCGAGGATCGCGTCGGCATAGCCGTGCTTGATGGCGCGGAACGCCTCGCCCACCGCATGGGCCGAGGTTGCGCACGCGGTCACCACGGGCAGGGTCGGGCCCTTTGCCTTGTGGCGGATTGCGATATTACCCGATGCCATGTTGGGGATCATCATCGCGATCATATAGGGCGATGCGCGGCGGGGCCCACGTTCGGCAATCGTATGGACGTTGTCGACGAGCGTCGTCATGCCGCCCACGCCCGAGCCCACGTAGACGCCCAGGCGCTCGCGATCGATGGCGCCTTCGACATCAAAGCCCGCATCGTGCATGGCTTCGTCCGAAGCCGCCATCGCAAACTGAACGCAGGGGTCGAGATGCTTGGCGTCACGCTTGCCAAAGTACTCGTTGCCGTCAAAGCCCTTGACCTCGGCTGCCACCTTGACGGCAAACGCATCGGTATCGAAGTGCGTGATCGGGCCGATGCCGCACGTGCCGGCGCACATGGCCGCCCAGGTGGCAAGCGCGGTGTTGCCGAGCGGCGACACGGCACCGATACCGGTGATTGCAACTCTCTGTTCCATCATGGTCTCCTCATCCAAGCCGTTCTACGGCCCTGGTTTCTACATCGCCATTCCGCCGTCGACGCGTACGACTTCGCCCGTAATGTAGGCAGCCGCATCGCTCACTAAAAATCGCACCACACCGGCCACCTCTTCGGGCTGCGCCATACGCTTAAGGGGAATCTGCTCCTCGGTTACCGTACGCACCTTCTCCGAGAGCTTTGCCGTCATATCCGTCTCGACAAACCCGGGGGCAACCGCGTTCACTCGTACGCCGCGGGGCGCAAGCTCGCGCGCTACCGCCTTGGTCAGGCCGATCACGCCCGCCTTAGAGGCAGCGTAGTTGGCTTGCCCGGCATTGCCCATCAGGCCCACAACCGAGCTCATGTTGATGACGCAACCGCCGCGCTGGCGCATAAAGGTCTTGGTGAGCGCGCGCGTCGTGTTAAACGTTCCTTTAAGATTGACATCGAGCACGCGATCGAAGGCGTCATCGCCCATGCGCATGAGCAGGCCATCGCGGGTGATGCCAGCGTTGTTGACGAGCGCCCAAATGGAGCCAAAGTCGTTGAGGACCGCTTCCACGCACGCGTTGACGGCAGCGGGGTCGGCCACGTCACATTGATATGAGCGCGCCGTGGCGCCAGCCGCCTCGCAGGCGTCGCACGTCTCGCGCGCCGCATCGACGCTGCCGGCATAGACGACGGCGATATCAAAGCCGTCCTCCGCCAGGCCCACGGCACAAGCGCGACCGATGCCGCGCGAGCCGCCCGTGACAAGCGCCACGCGACGTGAGTCGTTGCGCTCGAGCGCGCCGTTGTTCAAGTTGCCCATGTCATTCCTTTCGGGTTACAGCCCTGTGGGCTATGCGAGCTCATCGGCAATAGCT
>CAUASQ010000066.1 GCA_958431945.1 uncultured Collinsella sp.
AAGATTGTAGGGAAATCAATGTTCAAATGTCAAGAAATCAAAGGTAAAAGGTTGCGCAGTTCACACGGTTCCCCCATAAGCCGAGCTCGATTTAGCGGTGCATGGCAACTTTTCACGATATTTCATCGAGTTTTCAACAGGTCATGTTGGCAATGTTGAGAACTTTTCGTCCGTTTTCCAAAGTTTTCAACAGGTTTTGAAAAGTTGTCGAAAGATGAGAAACATTGCACGGTGAGCTACTATTTGTTCGAAACCTTTTGAAAGATTGCGAGCGGCATGTCTGACGACTTTTACACCATGGTCGATTCCGGAGACCCGGCACCCGACAACGAGCACATCACCGGCGTGCGCGAAGAGCGTGAGGAAGGCGAGCAGACGACCACGCAGGCGCCAAAAGCCATGTACGCCGCGCGCATCGCCGTCTATGACGATATGCTGTCGACACCGCGTGTGATCGTCATTGATCCGCAAGATGTCCGCACGTATTTGGAAGAGACGACCAACACCGTCTACCAGTGCATGAAAGAACAAGGTGGCCATATCTCGCTCATGGTCATCCGCGAGATTGTCGAAAACTTTATCCACGCGCACTTTGCCGAGCCCATCATCTCGATTCTGGACGGCGGAGACACCATCCGCTTCGCTGATCAAGGACCCGGCATCGACGACAAGGAGCGTGCTTTCGACTTTGGCGTTACCAGCGCAAACAGCAAGATGAAGCGCTACATCCGTGGAACCGGAGCAGGGTTTCCCATGGTGCAGGAGTATTTGGAAAACGCCGGCGGGGCCGTGTCCATCGAGGACAACATGGGCAACGGCACCGTGGTTACGGTAAGCCTGGACCCTAAACGCGTGCAGGAAATAGAGCGTGCCGGCGGACGCGGTGCTGCCGTGCGGCCCGAGACGGAGCAGCCCACATATCCCCTGCCGGGAGCTTTTGCGCAGCAGCCCATGGCAACGCAACAGATGCAGCCCCCCGTGGGACAGATGCAGCAACCCGGAATGCTTCCTACACAAGAGCCCCAGGCGGCATCGATGTCGATGCCGCCAAACGCGCCAGAGGCCATGCCGCTGGCGGATCAGGATGCAGCAGCAATGCAGCAGGCGACGGGGGCACCGGGTGGCCAGCAAATGGGCTATCAGCCGTACCAACAGGGATATCCATATCAGCAGATGCCGCCACTGGGGTATGGCCAGCAGTTCCCGCAGCAGTACCAGCAGGGATATCAGCAGCCGTACCAGCAGATGCCGCAGCAGCAGTACAACCCCTGGGCCCAGCAGATGACTCCGCAGCCTTACCAACAGTGGCCTCAAAGTTTTCAACAGCAAATGCCGCCGATGCAGAGTTCTCAACAACCAGCAGCTCAAATGATGTATCCTAATGCAGCAAATCAGTATGCGCAGCCACAACCGGACGTGTTCGTAAGCGATCGCGGCAACGCCGCGCTGGGCTATCTGGCGCAAAATCAAGCGTGCGGTGCTACCGATCTGGCGAGGGCGTTTGGAAACTCGGCCCCCACTTGGTCACGCACGCTCAATGACTTGGCGCAGGCCGGCTTGGTCATCAAGCATGGCCAGAAATACCATCTGACCGAACTCGGCGCCGCTCGCGTGCGAGCTCAGAGCTAAAGAACGGGAGAGACAGTGGACGAGGAAGCAAGCATCATCCTGGGGGATGCCATCGCCTTTTGCCAGCGCGACGGCCAAGATGCACGCCTCATCAACATGCTGGGGCAATCGCGCGCCATAAGCCTGACCGAAGATACGCTCACGATCGAGGCCCCCTCGCGCTTTGCCATCGCGCAGCTCAAAAAGCATCAGCCGACTATTGAGGCCTATCTGGAAGAAATCGCCTTTGCACCGATTGCGCTCGACATCGTGGCACCGCAAGGAGCCGTGGCGGAATCCGCTGCTGCGACGGCGCCCGCCGCGGCTCCCGCTGCCTCCCCGGCGGTGCCGGCCTCCGCAGGCGACGTGCCGACAATCGAGCACCAGCACGGCGATGTTTCCCGTGAAACCATGGCACCGTTGCCGACCGCGGCGGCGACGTCAACGAACGCACCCGTCACGCACATGCCTATCGCTCACGACGCAGCGGCGGGCGCGGATTCGGGCATTGCAATCAAGAACACGCTCTCGGCCGATGATTTTCGTCGCATGATGAACCAGATGAAGGGCGGAGCGCCGACTAAGTCCACGCAAGCTGCGACCCCCGCTTCACCCATGCCGGCACCGACCGTACCGCCCGAGCAGAATGCGGATGGAGCCCCGCTCGCCGCGAACTCAAAATTTACCTTTGAGAACTTTGTCTACGGCCCCGAGAACAGCCATGCCTATCGCTCGGCACTCAAGTTTGCCGCCCTCGCGGACGAGCGTGGCACGTGCACATCACTGTTCATCTACGGCAAATCGGGCCTGGGCAAGACGCACCTGCTGCTTGCCATCAAAAACGAGCTCGCCGAGAAGTCGCCCGAGATCAAGGTCAAGTATGCCAACTCCCAGGCATATCTGGACGACCTGATGACCGAGTTCGACCGCCAAAAGAAGAGCAACGCCCCTATCATGCAGGCATACCACGGCGTGGACGTGCTCATCATCGATGACATCCAAAACATCATCGGCAAGCGCGCGAGCGTGGACTACTTTTTCCAGCTCATGGACGAGTTCATCCGCAACAACAAGAAGGTCGTCATCGCGGCAGACCGCGCCCCCAAGGACCTGAGCATGGACGAGCGTCTGACCAGCCGCTTCAACGCCGGCATGCTCTGCTTGGTCGCAGAGCCCAGCTACGAGATGAAATACAAGATCTTGCAGCGCTATTACGAGAACACCATCGTCGCCGCTCCCGAGGCAGGCGACGACTCGCTGCTGGCGGCCTATGGGGGCGACGGCGGGCACCTGACCGACGAGCACTTTAAACACATGGCCGAGGTCTCGGGCACCAACATCCGCGAACTCGAGAGCTTCTGCGAGCGCTGCGCCGGCGAGGCGGGCGACCGCGAGCGCGAGGGCGGGGAGCTCACCTTTGACGATATCGACGCCATCGCCAGCCAGTACTTCGACACATCGGCCAAAAAGATCAACGTCCAGACGGTTCAGTCCGTCATCGAAGAGCAGTACGGCGTGACGCACGAGGAGCTCATCGGCCCGCGTCGCAACGCCAATATCGCCAAAGCACGCCATATCGCTATCTACCTAGCCATCGAGATGTGCGAGATGACGACCACGGCGGTGGGCGCCGAATTTGGCAACCGCAACCACTCGACCGTCAGCACGAGCTACAAAAAGGTCCAGAAGATGATCCAGGAAGACCGCACTGTCACCGAAGACCTCAAGTCGCTGCGCGATAAAATTACACTGCGCTCGTAGGGAAATAGAGACACCTGTTGAAAACTTGTCGAAACCACGGGCATAAGGTGTCTAAAACCCAACCCGCGGTGATGAAAAGTTTTGCGCAGGTTTTGAACGTGGAAAACCACCCCTGTTGCACACAGGTTGCTGTCGATTCTCTTTCTGGGTCTGACCTGCGTCTTTGGGAGTAATCAACAGTTTCGTCAGTGCTATTACTATTATTAAGATATTTATATCTATAGAAAGGTATTAAAAGATGAAGTTCACCGTCAGCCAGAGCTCGCTTACACAAGCCATCGGCGTCGTTATGAAGGGTGTCGCTTCGGCATCCACCCTCCCCATCCTGTCGGGCGTGCTCGTTAAGGCCCAAGACGGCATCTTGGAATTCCAGACCTCTAACTACACCATCTCGATCCGTCATCGCATCGCGGCGCATGTCGAAGAAGAGGGCGAGATGGTTATTTCCTGTAAGATGCTCTCCAATATCACCAAGACCCTCCCCGATGCCCCGGTCACCTTTGAGCTGTCCGAGCGCCAGGTGCTGATTGGTTGCGAGAAGAGCTCTTTCCGCCTGAACACGCTCGATGCCAATGACTTCCCCGAGTTTCCGGCCTATGCCATCGAGAGTGCCGTGGAGCTGCCGACCGATGTCTTGTCCGAAATGGTCGGCCGCGTGTGGCGCGTCACCTCGACCGACAAGGCTCGCCCCATCCTGGGCGGCGTGCACATGAAGGTCGAGAACAACACCGTACGCCTGGTGGCGACCGATTCCTTCCGCTTGGCCGTGTGCGATACGCAGGTCGAGACCTCGACCCTCGAGGGCTCCTTTGAACTCAACGTTCCGGCTGACGCCTTTAACGACGCGCTGAACATCATGGCAAGCCAGGCGACCATCATGATCGGGGCTACCGACACCCAGGTCGTCTTCGAGGCCGGCAACACCACCTACGTGTCGCGCCGCATCGAGGGCGTGTACCCCAACTACAAGCAGCTCATCCCCGATTCGTGCGTGACGAGCGTCAAGATCGACGTCGCCGCCTTCAATGCCGCCCTCAAGCGTGTTGCCGTTATCGCGAGCGCCAACCCCGCCGTCAAGTTCGAGATCGACGTCGAGAACGGGCAGATGGGCCTGTCTTCCATCTCCAACGACCAGGATCTGGCGCAGGAGACGATCGATGTCGAGGCCGAGGGCGAGTCGGGTACCATCGCCTTCAACTACCACTATATCTTCGGCTGCCTCAATGCCCTGTCCAAGGAGAAGGAGATCACGCTGGAGCTCAAGAGCTACTCGCAGGCGGGCATCTTCAAGTCCTACGACAAGATCAACTACCTGTACCTGGTCATGCCGGTCCGCATCTAGCGCTGCGCTATGACCATGTTCGCCCGCGATCTTTCCGTCGCGCACTACCGCAGCTTCGATAGCTATCGTCTTGCCCTGGACGAGGGCGTGACGATACTTGCGGGACCCAACGCGGCGGGAAAGACCAATCTCATAGAGGCGCTGCAGCTGCTGACGAGCGGCGCCTCGTTTAGGCATCCGACCGCAGCCGAGCTCGTCCATGATGGCGTGGGCTCGTGCAAGGTCGAGCTGAGGCTCGAGGGCGACGGCCGCGTGCTTGATATGGGATTGAGCGCGGAGGACGGTAAGCGCTCGTTTAGCCGCAACGGCAAGAGATGCTCTGCCGCCGGTGTGCGCGGGGTTCTGCCGAGCGTGCTGTTTTGCCCCGACCATCTGGACATGGTTAAGCGGGGCGCCAGTGTGCGCCGCGCCGCCCTCGATGACTTTGGCATGCAACTGAGCGCACGCTATGCCGATCTTGCGAGCACCTATGGGCGCTGCGTGACCCAGCGCAACGCCTTGCTCAAGGAAACCTGGTGCTGCCGCGAGATGCTCGGCGCGTGGAACGATTCGATTGCCCGCGCGGGCTCGGCTCTGCTTGTGCACCGGTTGGCCCTGCTCGACCGGCTGGCGGGCCATGTGCGTGCTGCCTATGGGCAAGTGGCGTCCGGTGAAGCCGCCAACGTGTCCTATGCGTCCACGCTGGGGGATTTGCCCCAGGTCGAGGATCGCGAAGAGCTGAAGGGCTGGGCGTACGAGCGCATGCTGGCCGCCCTTGATGAGCACGCCGACGAGGAAATTCGCCGCGGCGTGACGTTGGCGGGACCGCACCGCGACGAGATTGAATTTACCGTGGCGGGTCGCTCCGCTCGTTCATTTGCCAGCCAAGGACAGCAGCGAACGTTGGTTCTGGCCTGGAAGGTGGCCGAGGTGGCCGTGGCTCGCGATGTTCTGGGTACTGCTCCGCTGTTGCTTCTGGACGACGTGATGAGC
Organism: uncultured Collinsella sp.; assembly: GCA_958431945.1. Taxonomy (GTDB): domain Bacteria; phylum Actinomycetota; class Coriobacteriia; order Coriobacteriales; family Coriobacteriaceae; genus Collinsella. The sequence goes on from CAUASQ010000066.1 coordinate 5,684, forward strand.
GAGCTCGACGGCGAGCGTCGCGGTGCTTTTCTGCGGCTGATCGGCGATGATATCCAGACGGTCATAACCACGACCAACCTGGGATACTTTACCGATGACCTGCTTGATCGAGCCAAGGTGGTGAGCATGGGTGAGACGTGCTAATTACGAGCGCGAGAGCGAAACGGTTGCCTTCAGTGGATTTTTGAACGCAGAGCGTCAGCGCATCCTGGCGGCCGCGACGCCAGAGCGCCGTGCGCAGATGGAGGCTGCCGAGGAGTCGCGCACGGTCTATCGCGCCTGGAATGCGGTGTGCTCGGGCACGCGCGAGGGGCGCCATGTGACGGGCCTGCGCTACCTGCCCGAGTCCAATGAGCTGCTGGTGTACCTCGACTCGCCCTCGTGGACGCAGGAAATGACGCTGTTGTGTGAGATCATCCGCGCACGTATGGAGCGCGCCGGTGCACATGTGGACGGCCTGGTGTTCAAAACCACCGCGCCCGGTCACACGCCACCCGCCGCCAGGGAGCGCCTGCGCCCGGCGACGACCGAGCGCCCGCCGGCTCCGCACGCCGACCTCAGTGAGGCCGAGCGCACCGAGATTGAGTGCCAAGTGGCGCCCATCGAAGACCAAAAACTGCGCGAGGCCCTCGAGAACGCCATGAGAGCCAGCGCCGAGTGGGCCAAGGGCGTGCAAAGCAAAAAAGAGCCTTAAATCGCATCTGGTGGCCTTGTAGAGCCAAATACCCTCGTTCCCGAGGGTATTTTTTTACGATAAACTAGTAAGGCTGTACACATTTTCTTGACTGAAGGAGGACGTGTGGCAAACGAAAACGATTACGATGGCGGCGAGATTAAGATTCTCGAAGGTCTCGAGGCCGTTCGTAAGCGCCCGGGCATGTATATCGGCTCGACGAGCGCCAGCGGTCTGCATCACCTGGTGTGGGAGATCGTTGACAACTCCGTCGACGAGGCCATGGCCGGTTTCTGCACCGAGATCCAGGTGACGGTCCACGCCGACAACTCCATCACGGTCGTCGACAACGGGCGTGGCATCCCCGTCGACGAGCACCCTGTTAAAAAGATCCCGACGCTCGAGGTCGTCATGACGATCTTGCACGCCGGCGGTAAGTTCGATAACTCGGCCTATAAGGTCTCGGGTGGCTTGCACGGTGTGGGCATCTCCGTCGTCAACGCACTGTCCAAGCGCGTGGTCGTTCAGGTTCGTCGCGATGGCAACACCTACGAGATGGAGTTCTCGCGCGGCAAGACCGTCAAGAAGATGGAGGTCGTGGGCACCTCGGATTCGACGGGCACCACCGTCACCTTCTGGCCCGACGATGAGATCTTCGAGACCTGCATCTACGATTTCGATACGCTGCATAACCGTCTGCAGGAGACGGCGTTCCTCAATAAGAACCTCAAAATCGTGCTGACCGACGAGCGCGAAGCGACTCCCCACGTGGAGGAGTTTTGCTACGAGGGCGGCATCATCGACTTCGTCAAGTTTCTCAACGAGGGCAAGGACGTCCCCGAGGCCTTTAAGGAGCCCATCTACATCGAGGGCAAATCGGACCCGGACGCGCCTGTGGCCAAGATGGGCGAGGTCGAGGTTTCCCTGCAGTGGAATAGCGGCTACGGCGAGAACGTCATGTCGTTTGCCAACGACATCTACACCCCCGAGGGTGGCATGCACCTTGAAGGCTTCCGCACCGCGCTCACCCGCGTGATCAACGACTACGCGCGCAAACAGAACCTGCTCAAGGAAAAAGACGCCAACCTGACCGGCGACGATGTGCGCGAGGGCCTTTCGGCCGTTATCTCGGTCAAGCTGCCCGATCCGCAGTTTGAGGGGCAGACCAAGGCCAAGCTCGGTAGCTCCTATATGCGCGCGCTCACGCTCAAGATCGTGACCGACGGCCTCGCCGATTACTTGGAGGAGCATCCCAAGCCCGCCCGCGAGATCGTCAAGAAGGCGCAACAGGCCTGCAAGGCGCGCAACGCCGCCCGCAAGGCGCGCGAGGCGACCCGCCGCAAGAGCCTGCTCGAGACGGCGTCCCTGCCCGGTAAGCTCGCTGACTGCTCAGTGCGCGATGCCGAGCTGACCGAGCTCTTCATCGTAGAGGGCGACTCGGCAGGCGGTTCGGCCAAGGACGGCCGTCGCCGAGACATCCAGGCGATTCTGCCCCTGCGCGGCAAGATTCTGAACGTCGAACGCGTTGGTGACCATCGCGCGTTCTCGAGTGACACCATCCAGTCGCTGATTACCGCGATCGGCTGCGGCGTCACGACGAGTGCCGGCGACGGCGGCGACTTCGATATCACCAAGGCGCGCTACCACAAGATCATCATCATGACCGATGCAGACGTCGACGGTGCGCATATCCGCATCCTGCTGCTGACGTTCTTCTACAAGTACATGCGTCCGCTGATCGATGCCGGCTACGTCTATGTTGCCTGCCCGCCCATCTTTGGCATTAAGGTGCGCAACAAGATCCACTACGTGTATCCCAACGGCCGCCAGCCCGAAGACGAGATCCTGCGCGACACCATCCAGAGCCTTGGCCTGAACCCCGACGACAACGACGAGGACGGCAAGGCCAAGGACGGCAAGATCACCAAGAAGCGCAAGGGCTATACCGTCCAGCGCTACAAGGGCCTGGGCGAGATGGACCCCAAGCAGCTTGCCTCGACGACGATGGATCCCAAGACCCGCATCCTGCAGCGCGTGTCGATCGAGGATGCCGTGGTGGCAGACCGCGCCGTGCGCGAGCTGATGGGTTCCGAGGTCGGCTATCGTCGCGAGTACATCGAGAAGCACGCGCACGACGCGCGTTTCCTTGATGCTTAAGAGGAGGTAACGTGGCAGACGATATCAACAATAACGAGGGTATGGGCGAGGCCGGCGATGCCGGTATGCCCGACGATCTGAAGCGCCTGCTTGCCCGCGCTGAGCAGGGCGAGGACGGCGATCCGGATGCCTATAACCCCGATGCCGATGATGATGAGGAAGAGGACGACGACGCCGAGCTCGAGGAGAGCTTTGGCGAAGTCGACCGTGGTGCCTCTGCCGGTGAGGATATCAACGGTGGTCAGCTCCAGATTTCGGAGTTCGGCCGCGAGATGAAGCAGTCGTTCATCGAGTACTCGATGTCGGTCATCACCGCCCGCGCCCTGCCGGACGTGCGCGATGGCTTAAAGCCGGTGCACCGTCGCATCCTGTACGCCATGAACGAGAGCGGCATCTACCCCAACCGTCCGCACAAGAAGTCGGCCTGGACGGTCGGCGAAGTTATCGGTAAGTACCATCCGCACGGTGACTCCGCGGTTTATGAGGCCATGGTCCGCCTGGCACAGTGGTTCTCCATGCGCACGCCGCTCATCGACGGTCACGGTAACTTCGGCAACATCGACGGCGACGGCGCCGCCGCCATGCGTT
>CAUASQ010000067.1 GCA_958431945.1 uncultured Collinsella sp.
CAGAGATGGAGGCCGGAGCAGCGGCAGCCGCGGGCTCAGCCTTCTTCTTGAACATGTCAAACAGACCCATACGTTTTCTCCTCTTGATTAAGCGCAACGTTATGCGCATGCCTATGGTGATTATAGTTCCAAATGATCAAATTGCTAAGGTGAGGGCCCGAATCGCAAGCCCTTCTCTAAACCTTTCCCCAGTGGCACTCATATTGTCGATTAATCCTCGATAAGCCCCAGGTGAGCAAAAGCGTTCCAGATGCCGTCGTCATTGACGTCGGTGGTCACGTAGTCGGCGGCCGGTCCGGCGTTCGGCAGAACGCCGGAACTCAGTCGCCGGAACTCAATTACTCCAGGCCCTCGGTGCCGTTGGACTTGATGATCTTCTGGTATGCAAAGAAGCTGTCCTTGCGGCGGCGCTCGTAGGTACCGGTACCGTCGTCGTACTTATCGACATGGATAAAGCCGTAGCGCTTGCGCATCTCGCCAGTGCCGGCGGAAACCAGGTCGATGGGACCCCACCAGGTGTAGGCGATCAGGTCGACGCCGTCGGCAATGGCCTCGCCCATGGCCTTGATGTGGCTCTGCAAGTAGGCGATACGATACGGGTCGTGGATGGAACCGTCCTCCTCGACCTCGTCGTAAGCGCCCATGCCGTTCTCGACCACCATCAGCGGAATCTCGTAGCGGGCGTAAATCTCGTTGAGGGCAATGCGCAGGCCCAGCGGATCGATCTGCCAGCCCCAGTCGGTGGACTCCAGATAGGGATTCTTGCCGCCAAAGGTCATGTTGCCCTCGGTCATCTCATGGTCCTTGTGGGTGCCCACGGTGCCGGACATGTAGTAGCTAAAGGTGTAGAAATCAACCTTGCCGTCGGCGATATCCTGCAGGTCGCCGTCCTCCATCACGAGCTCAACATCGTTCTCGGCCCAGAAGCGCTTGGCATAGAACGGGTACTTGCCGCGCACCTGCACGTCGGAGCAGTACCAGTTCATGGTATTCATCTCCTGCTGCGTGGCGAACACGTCGGCCGGATCGCACGTGGCGGCATAGGAAAGGATGAAGCAGTCCATGTTGCCCATCTTAAACTGCGGGTAATGCTCGTGGGCATAGCGCACGACGCGGCCGCCGGCGACAAACTGGTGATGCAGCGCCTGCATACGAGCCTGCGGCGTAGTGTGGACCGCCGACGCCGGACCCTCAAAGCCCTGAATCATGCTGGTCTCAAAGAGGTTGCCAATGTCCTGAGTACCGCAGTTGATCTCGTTGAAGGTGAGCCAGAACTTAACCTTGTCCTGATAGCGGTCGAAGACGGTCTGGCAGTACTTCTCAAAGAAGCCGATGAGCTCGCGGCTCGCCCAGCCGTTGTATTTCTCGACCAGGTGATAGGGCATCTCGTAGTGCGAGAGGGTCACGAGCGGCTCGATATTGTGGGCACGCAGGCAGTCGAAAACGCGGTCGTAGAAGGCGAGGCCGGCCTCGTTGGGCTCGGCGTCATCGCCGTTGGGGAAGATGCGGCTCCAGGAGATGGACATGCGGAACATGTTGAAGCCCATCTCGGCGAACAGCGCGATGTCCTCCTCGTAGTGATGGTAGAAATCGATGCCGTCATGGTTGGGGTAGAAACGGTCGGGGTCGATGTCGATCGTAATCTGGCGCGGCTCCTTGTAGCTGCCGCCCAGGAAGTGGTCGTCGACGGAAGGACCGCGGCCGTCCACGTTCCAAGCGCCCTCAAACTGGTTGGCGGCGGTGGCGCCACCCCAATAGAAGCCCTCGGGGAACTTGATGTTTGCCATGAGCATCTCCTTTGCATCGCGGGTCGATAAGCCGAGTATCGCCCACGCGCGGGACGGGCAGAAGCGGGCGCGCCAAACCTGACACTTCTTTTCGCGCCCACGGACCGCCGCCGCCCCGTCCCTGACACTTCCTGATACCGACCGAAACGTGCCAAAATAAGCCTGTCCCCTTTTAGCCGATTTAGCGAGTGCGGGAGTTCGCATGGATATCAAACGCAAGATCACCGAGGCGCAGGGCCTCACCCCCACCGAGCAACAACTCGGCATTGCAGCCCTTACCATCGGCGAGGACGTCCGCGGGCTTTCTATTAAGGAATTTGCCGCGCGCACCAACGTTTCTGTTGCGAGCGTGCACCGTTTTTGCAAAAAGCTCGGCCTCGAGGGATTCAAAGATCTCAAGGTCGAGCTCATCCGCCTGGCGACCGAGGCAGGAAACCGCCGCGACGTGGACATCAACTTTCCCTTCGACGCTACGTCCACCCCTGCGCAGGTCATGGAGCGCATGGAGGGGCTCTACCAGACCACGCTGGCCGAAACACAGGAGCTGCTCGACCCCATGCAGCTTGACCACGCCGCCAAGCTCATCGCGAACGCCCGACAGGTCGACATCTACACGGGCTCGCACAACCTCTATCCAGCGGGAATGTTCCGCGACCGCCTGCTCTCCGCCGGTAAAAGCGCAACGTGCCACAACGGTGTCGAGGCCCAGGTGCGAACGGCACTCGCCTCGGGTCCCGACCATGCGGCAATCGTCATCTCCTACAGCGGCCTTGCCCCCAACCTCAAGGACATCTTGCCGATCCTCAGCAGTCGGCATGTCCCGGTCATCGTCATCGGCACGCCTTATTGCGCTCGCATTCACCCCGGCTTTGCCGCCTACCTTACGGTGAGTGACCACGAGAGCATGACGCATCGCATCACACAGTTCGCCAGCCACATCGCCGTGCAATACGTGCTCGATTCGCTCTACAGCAGCTACTTCGCCAAAGATTACGCCCGCTGCTCCGAATTCCTAGAGCGCTCATTCCCCTACACCCGCCTCCCGGGGCTTAAGTAGCGACGAGCGTGGTTCTCGGACGTCTATCTAACGAGAGCAAGTAGTCATTGGGGACGTTCTTAAATGACTAGTCAAACAAGAACGTCCCCAACGACTAGTCGTTTAAGAACGTCCCCAATGACTACCCATCCGGAGTAAGACAACGCCGCAAGTAGAGGACGGACAGCGAGCGACGTCCAGGGCGAACAAGTTGGCATGAAAAAGGCGAGGCATTGACCTTCTGGTCATGCCGCCGAAGTTGAAAGGCAGATTGCCGCTCTGGCGGGCTTGCAGCGTCGGCCGGTTACGGCGTTTGGTAAAACGCCGTAACTACTCCCGAGCTCCGTACTGCTCGTAGTAGGCGTCGATGGCGGCCTTGAGCTCGTCGTCGATGACGACCTTGCCGTCGATCTCGTGGTTGTAGAGAGTCTCGACGACCTCGGCCATGGAAACGATGCTCGCGACGGGGAAACCGTACTTGGCCTCGATCTCCTTCTGCGCGGTGGTCACACCGCCCTTGCCGACCTCCATGCGGTTGAGAGACACGATCAGGCCCTTGATCTCGACATCGGCAGCAGCCTTGACCTTAGGATAGGTCTCGTCGATGGACTTGCCGCTGGTGGTGACGTCCTCGACCATGACCACGCGGTCGCCGTCCTGGGGCTCATAACCCAGCAGGTTGCCCTTGTCGGCACCGTGGTCCTTGGCCTCCTTGCGGTCGCAGCAGTACTTGACCTCCTTGCCGTACAGCTCGTGGTAGGCAATTGCGGTCACGACGGCCAGGGGAATGCCCTTGTAGGCCGGCCCAAACAGCACGTCAAAGTCGTCGCCAAAGTTATCGTGAATGGCCTGGGCGTAATACTCGCCCAGCTTCTTGAGCTGGTAGCCCGTCACGTAAGCACCGGCGTTCATAAAGAACGGGGACTGACGGCCGCTCTTGAGCGTAAAGCTGCCGAACTTAAGGACGTCGGACTCGACCATAAACTTGATGAACTCTTGCTTGTAAGCCTCCATGCGGGCTCCTCTCGTAATCGCGTACGTGCCTTCCAGTTTAGCGCAGGCGAAGCGTAGATGCGGGCGCGCTTTGGGGCCACGGCATTCTGCAAAGGCTTTGTCAGAGGGAATGGTTTTCCGAACAATGGGGTTGACATATCAAACCCCCTCATCAAGAATACGGGCGGATTGAAACGGGTACGAGATGCCCAAAGCGCGCTGCGCCCGGCCTTAAGGAGGTGTGCCATGGAAGGCAGTCCTAGTCGAAAAACCTGCATGTCGCCCTCGGCACGCCGCGAGGACTCCGCACACGCATAAACGCCACTGGCAGATCGCCAAAACCACCACAAAGGCGCGCTGCGCCCTTTGTGGGCTCAAGTGCTTGACGTGAGCGACATCTAGGTTTTTTGAAGCATATACGACACGTACGCTAACTCCCTTCACCAAGGAGGACCCTATGCTGATGCTCAAAACCGCCACGGTACTCGAAGCTATCTCCAAGCGCCGCCGCACGGCGCGCCCTGCCGCTCACACCGGCCTGTCCAAGAACACCATATTCGCCGCCACCCATAGCGCCGAGGACGCTCTCGTGCTGCTTGACGCCACGGCAAACGGCCTCACCGCCGAGCAGGCAACCGAGTGCCTGGATGCCGCCGGCCCCAACACCATCGAAGCGCCGACCAAGACGCTCGCCCGCCGCATCGCCGACGCCTTCATCGATCCCTTCGCCGGCATCCTCGCCGCGCTCGCGCTGGTCTCGCTCTACATCGACGTGCTCGCCGTGCCCGAGCCGCAGCGCGACCCCTCCACGGCCATCGTCATCGGCATCATGCTGCTGGTATCGGGCGGTATGAAGTTTATCCAGGAAGCCCGCAGCGGCAATGCGGCAGAGGCCCTCAAGGACCTGGTCTCCAACACTTGCACCGCCCTGCGCGACGGCGAGCGCATCGAGATCCCCTTCGACGAGCTCGTCCCCGGCGATGTAATCCGTCTCTCTGCCGGCGATATGGTGCCGGCAGATGCCCGCATCATCACCGCGCGCGACCTGTTTGTGATCGAGTCCGCACTCACCGGCGAGAGCGAGGCCGTCGAGAAGACCACCGCCGTCACCGTCGTCGAGGGCGCCGACGGCTCCGCACTGCCACTCTCTGCCTGCAAGAACATCGTCTTTACCGGCACCTCCGTGCAAAACGGCGCCGCCATGGCGCTTGTCGTTGCCACCGGCTCGGACACCTACCTGGGCGGCATCGCCAAGATGCTCAACGGGCGCGGCGAAAAGAGCGCGTTTGACCGCGGCGTCTCGAGCGTCTCCATGTTGCTGGTGCGCCTGATGCTCGTTATGGCGCCGGCCGTCTTTGCCATCAACGCCGCCACCAAGGGCAACGTCATCGACGCGCTGCTGTTCGCCACGAGCGTGGCCGTGGGCATCACGCCGCAAATGCTTCCCGTCATCGTGACCACGAGCCTATCGCAGGGCGCCAAGGACCTCGCCCGTCGCCAGGTTATCGTCAAGGAGCTGCCGGCGATTCAAAACCTCGGCGCGATGGACGTCCTGTGCTGCGACAAGACCGACACCCTCACCGAAGACCGCATCGTGCTCGAGCGCTATCTCAGCACCGACGGCAACGAAGACGCACGCGTGCTGCGCCATGCATTTTTGAATAGCTTCTTCCAAACCGGCCTCAAAAACCTTATCGACCTGGCCGTAATCGACCGTGCCGATGTGACGCCCTCGACCGTCGTGCCCGATTCTATGCTGGGCCAGAGTCTGCGCGCCCGCTATACCAAGGTCGACGAGGTTCCCTTCGATTTCTCGCGCCGTCGCCTGAGCGTAGTTGTCGCCGACGCCCAAGGCAAAACCCAGATGGTTACCAAGGGCGCTGCCGAGGAAATGCTCGAGATCTGCTCCTTTGTCGAGATCGATGGCATCGCTCAGCCGCTCGCCGACGAGAAGCTCGCCCAGATTCGCAAGCAGATCGTCGGACTTAACGCTGAAGGCCTACGCGTAATTGCCGTGGCGCAGAAGACCAATCCGCGCTGCGTGGGCGAGTTTGGCATCGCCGACGAGTGCGACATGGTGCTGATGGGCTTTTTGGCCTTCCTCGATCCGCCCAAAGCAAGTGCCGCGGGCGCCGTCGCCACCCTCGAGGCCAAGGGCGTGGCGGTCAAGGTCCTAACCGGCGACAACGACCGCGTCGCCGCCACCGTCTGCGAGCAGATTGGTATCGATGCGAGCAACGTCTTGCTCGGCTCCGAGATCGATGCGCTCGATGACGCCGAACTTGCCGAGCGCGCCGAGAAAACCCACCTCTTCGCCAAGCTCTCGCCGCTGCAGAAGGCGCGCCTGGTACGTGTCATGCGCGAGCTGCTCGGCCACACCGTGGGCTTTATGGGCGACGGCATCAACGACGCCGCCGCCATGCGTGCGAGCGATTGCGGCATCTCGGTCGATTCGGCCGTCGATATTGCCAAGGAATCCGCCGATATCATCTTGCTTCAGAAGGACCTGGGCGTGCTCGAGCGCGGCATCATCGAAGGCCGCCGCACTTACGGCAACCTGCTCAAGTACCTCAAGACCACGGTGAGCTCCAACTTTGGCAATGTGCTGTCCGTGACCGTCGCGAGCCTGTTCTTGCCGTTTTTGCCTATGAGCGCTCTGCAGCTGGTGCTGCTATCGCTCGTCTACGAGATCGTGTGCATCGCGCTGCCGTGGGACACCGTCGATGACGCCTGGACTGCCCGTCCGCGTGCTTGGGATGCCGCGTCCATCAAGGGCTTTATGCTCGAGCTGGGCCCCGTGAGTTCGCTGTTTGACATCGTGACTTTTGCCGTGCTCTTCTTTGTGGTGTGCCCTGCCACCGTAGGCGCAAGCTGGTCCGAGCTCGCCGGGACGGGCAACGTCGCGGGTATAGCGACCTTTGCTGCGCTCTTCCAAAGCGGCTGGTTTGTCGAGTCCATGTGGTCGCAGACACTCGTGGTCCACATGCTGCGCTCCCCGCGCCTGCCGAGCCCGCGCGACCACGCCGCGCCCGCGCTGTGCGCGCTCACCGTGCTAGGCCTGGCGCTTGTCACCTGGCTGCCGGCAAGCCCCATCGCCGATGCGCTCGGCCTCATGGCACTGCCCGCGAGCTTTTTCGCGCTGCTCATCGGCATCGTCACCGCCTACATCGCGCTCACTCAGCTGGCAAAGCGCCGCTACATTGCCCGCCATGGCGAGCTGCTGTAGCAAGCAAGCGGAAAACACCCTGCCAGCTGCCATTACCGCTACCACAGCTGCCGACGCCGCTGCCGTTGCCTCTGCCGCCGCCGCAGTCTATCCCCTCAGCAGTTGCGGTGAAATAGTTCCTGTTTAAGGTCCCGTGACTTTAATTTAGGGACTATTCCACCGCAACTTATTGGAGGATTAGCTAGTCCTTGGGTGTCCAGGACCAGAAGAAGTTGATAAGGGCCACACGTGAGGTGGTGCCGGTCTTTTTGTTGATCGAGGAAATGTGACGGTAGAGCGTGGAGCGCGAAAGGAAAAGCGTTGTGGCGATGTCCTGAACGCTCTGGTCCGAAACGACCAAGGCCGCAAGAATATCGCGCTCGCGCTCTGTAAGCTCAAAGGTGGCGACGAAGGCATCGAGGCGTTCATCGGACGTGAGCTCCGCTGCCTCCACGGGCTCGGGGTCGGAGCATGTGGGCGCAAGATCCCCACCAAGATCATCGGTGGCAGGCGCCAGCTCGTCCCGTATCACGGCGTCATCGGCTCGTTGCCCCAACTGTCCCAGCAGCGTAATCGCAATGCCCACAAACATCACGAGCGCCGCGCCGACCGCAGTCAGCACGTTTTGACTCGAGATGATCGCCACTGCCGGCGCCGTCACGAACATCGAGCACACGTTGTTGACGACGCGACCCATGCACGGCCAAAAATATGACCAGCGCGCATAAAGCGAGACGGCGGCATATTTTGTGGTAAAGAACACCACAAAGAAGCCTGAGCCCAGATAAAAGATGATCGTGGCAGCAAGCTCGTTGCCGCCATTGCCGTCGACGATGAGCACAAAGAACGAAAGCGTGGACAACATGGCGGCGCATGTCATGCCGATATTCATATACGAACGGCCGCGCAGGTCAAATAGGACGCCAGCGGCCAACGAGCTCACGACAAGCAGTAGGCGCGGCCAATCGCCCAAATCGACGGCTCCGACAGCATGCAAGGTCGTGAGGCCAGCGTTGAGAGCGGCGAATATGCCGGAAAGATACACCGTCGCCACGGTCAGGCGAACTACGGCGCGGCGGAATGCCGCCTTTGCCTTGGGATCGTCTTGCCACTTGGCGCCATATTCCAAAGCATCTACCGAAAGTCCGGCAACGCTGGGTTCAAAGTTGGGATCGGACTCGTCGCGCAGTTTGGCGCGTCGGGCACCGTGGAGCAACGCCACCTGCACGATCGCACAAACGACCAGAACAGCCTGCTGAGGAATACCGACAGGCATCACCATGTGGTTGAACACCTGTACCAGAACGCCCATGGCATAGGAAAGTGCTGCGGCGCGCGCCAAGCAGGGCGTCCGCGCAAAGCGTCGCGCAAAGTTTGCGTGGGCAGTCGATCCGCAGTAGCCCAGTGCGCAGCACGCCACCAAACCGCCGACGATTACCACCTCGACCTGAGCTGCCATAATCAACAGCAGCAATGCCGCCACCAGCAAAACGCCCGTGATGTCGCTCGTCGCGTCGATAGCATGGGGACGGCGATAGTACAGAACGGGACGCACAAAAAAGCCAATCACGCTCGCGCCGATGACAAGACTCTCATAAATAACGACCTCGTTCGGAGACACGAACTCGGCCATGCGCACATCAAAGAGATACTCGCACGCCAAAAACGTGAAGAAGAACAGCGCTAGGCATATAATCTCCCGAATGCCCCGACGCAAATATGCGGTTGTGTCTCCCATGCCCCTCATGGTTAACCCCCACGCTCAATTGTCTGGAAATCTATTTCAATAAAGAACCAGTCTCAATATCGAAGCCGAGCTCGAAATGCTGCCAATTCGACACCAGCCGTCCACATCACGCCGCGATTTTGAGCCGCATGGACCAGAAGGGACGCGCGCGATCTCTAGCTCGGCCAGGAGTGTTCCCAATTATACCACTCATTTAAGTACGTCCCCAATGAGTGGCCGAAGAGTGTCCCCCGCGACTAGTCGTTTGAGAACGTCCCCAACGACTAGTCAAAAAATGGGCCATGTGTCCCAGTTGTGGAGACTCCTTGAGCCGTCTGGGTATCGC
>CAUASQ010000068.1 GCA_958431945.1 uncultured Collinsella sp.
CGATGCCGGTGCGGATGCGGCTGAAGTCGCGGCTGCCCATCTTGTCGATGATGGAGCGCAGGCCGTTGTGACCGGCATGGCCTCCGCCCACCTTGACGCGTACGTCACCGGCGGGAATGTCGAGCTCGTCGTGGATGACGAGCAGCTCCTCGGTCTTGATCTTGTACTCGCGGCAGAGCTTGGAGATGGGCCCGCCCGAGGTGTTCATGTACGACTGCGGCTTGACCAGCACAATCTGGCGCTTGCCACCCTCTTCCTCGGGATCGTTGATGTTGATGAGCGCGACCTCGGCGCCCGCCTGGTTTTTCCAGTACGTGACACCGGCCTGACGGGCCAGCTCGTCGATCGCCTTAAAGCCGGCGTTGTGGCGGGTCTCGGCATATTCCTCGCCAGGGTTGCCAAGCCCGGCAACCATGCGAATCTTAAGCGGCTGTGCAGCTGCCATGTTCATCCTTTCGTTGATTTGTCGCCTGCTATGGTGAGCGACCCTGTTGCCGCTGTCAAATGGAGGGTAATTGAGGGCGTTTAGGGGCGTTTGGACGGCCGTCGAAATCAGAGGTGGACAGTTAGTTCAGATACGTATAAGTTCTGAGGACTCGAAGTGCTCAATTCAATGCCGATACGTTGTTTCGGAGCTTTAGTTAGTCCATATGGCGCTGTTTTGAAGTCTACCCTGCCTTCAAATAGGGCGAATGGTATAGAGATAGCTGCAAAACAGCCTAATTCAATGTGTCCATCTATACGTATCTGAACTAACTGTCCAGTCCTGTTCGGCGGCGCGCGGGTGATTCGCCGTTTAGACCGGCGCAAGGCCGATTCCGGCCCGCAGAGCGTTGAGCCAAGCGGCCTGACGCTTGCGATAGCCCTTGATACGGTATCGGAATCGGACTCCCGCGAGTCGATGCATCGTTTGGGCGAAGGCTTCGAGTGCAACAAGGTCTTTCATTTGGTCGCGATTGATAACCAGGACGTGGATGCCCATTGCCTTGAGGCCATTATTTCGATTGCCATCGTGGATGCGAGCGTTTTGAAGCTCATGCCCAATTCCGTTGTATTCGTTGTCGACTCCGGCTGCCGGGCAATATAGGTCGCAGATGGCATAGGGGATGCCCGAGGACATGTTGACCGCAAGAGTGTCGAAGTCGATTCGATAGTTGAGTAGCAGGCCTCCCATGGGCAGACTGCAACATCCGAATCCTCCAAAGCGCATGGGCGCTCCGAGAACGGCAAACATTAGGGATTCGGCTGGGGATGCAGATCCGGGTCGGGCAAGTTTGACTGCCGTGCGAAACGATGTGTATGAGCTACTTTTGGCGAAGCGTGCAACCGCCTCAAGCTCTTCGATAGTTGTGGCGGGCTCGCATTTGTAGTGTGCCTGTTCATAGCGGGTTTCGTTCTGTTGCTCGACCACCGAGTGGTTGCCCAAGCAATCAAGATCGCCCGTCGCTGCGCAGCCATCGCCCTTGGGCCAGATGTCGTCATGGGCAATGGGGTATGTTGCCCCGGGAGGAAGGGAGTAGGTTCCGAGCAGTTCCATGAGAAGCATCAAGGTTTTGGCGACTGATTCATTTTTGGAACAAAGCATGGCTGTCACGGCAGGAGACGTTGCGTAGATGTCGGCCTCGACGTGCATAATTGCACCTTCAGGAAGCGGAGCGGTGAGAATATGCTGAAGAAGCCGCTTGTCGGGGCGTCTGTTGTCTTCGTCTGAAACGAGAAGATCGAGTAGTTCGGAATCATCTTCATTCCAGGCATCGAGTATCGAAAGTGCGCCAAAGTCTATCGCGTCATTATTGGGAATGCAGCTAGCCAAGGCCTGTGCTTGCTGTTCACTATCAACGGAGTCCCAGGGTAGGGCAGAGTACGCCCGTCGTGCGCGACGAATTGCGCGGAGGGCGGAGAAATGTGAAATCACGGTCGTCATAGCTATAACGTACTAAGTCGGCGGCAGAATGCGACCCCCATACCGTTCTTTTCGCTCAGCGGGGCGCTGCGCGCCATGAACGGCTGGGTGTTATGAAATCGGTTGAGGGGATTGCAGGAAATTGAGCTCTGCCGCGAAGGTTGACGATAGCTACTGGACGGTTAATTCAGATACGTATAAGGCGGCGGGCGTTCGAGGCGTGCCTAAGGCCCTTGAGGGCGATTTGAGGGTAAATATGCAGCGGTTGTACTCGAGAACGATGAGATTTGGACGGCATGGCATCCGCTGGGGAGCTCAGAAGGCTCCGAACGGTCCTTTGGAGCTTTAAAAAAATACGTATCTGAACTAATTGTCCAGGGAAGGTTGGCGAGGGATAGAAAAAGGGTCGGAAGCGAGCTTCCGACCCTTTAAAAGCATCAAAGATGATGCGCGGCAGGCTACAGCGCGAAATCGCCGCCGACGAGCGTGGAGACGGGCTCCTCGTGGTAAACGGCGGAGATGGCCTGAGCGAACTCCTCGGCGACCGAGATGGTCTTGATCTTGCCGCCGACCTCGACGGGAATGGCGTCGGTGACGAGGCACTCGACGATCGGGGCGTCGTTCAGACGCTCGATGGCCGGACCGGAGAAGATGCCGTGGGTGGCGCAGACGTAGATGTCGCCAGCGCCCATAGCCTTGAGCTCTTTGACGTTGGCGCACAGGGTGCCAGCGGTGTCGATCATGTCGTCGTTGATGATGCAGGTCTTGCCCTTGATGTCACCGATGATGCCCATGACCTCGGCGGCGTTGTGGCGCGGACGGCCCTTGTGGGCGATGGCCAGGTCGCAGCCGAGCATGTCGGACAGCTTCTTGGCGGCCTTGGCGCGACCCACGTCGGGGGAGACGACAACCAGGTTGTCGGTGTCGAAGTGCATGTCGTTGTAGTACTGGCCAAACAGCGGCAGCGCGGACAGGTGGTTAACCGGGATATCAAAGAAGCCCTGGATCTGGCCCTGGTGCAGGTCGAGGGTGATGATGCGATTGACGCCGGCGCGCTCGAGCAGGTTGGCGACGAGGCGGGCGGTGATGGGCTCGCGCGGGCCGGCCTTGCGGTCCTGGCGGGCATAGCCGTAGTGGGTGATAACGGCGGTGATGGAGCGGGCGGATGCGCGCTTGGCAGCGTCGGTGGCGATGAGCAGCTCCATGAGCATGTCGTTGACGTTGCCGCCGGCCACGGACTGAATCAGGAAGACGTCGGCGCCGCGGACGGTCTCGTCGTAGCGGGCGTAAATCTCACCATTGGCGAACTGCTTTAGCGTAAGGCCCGAAAGCTCGACCCCAAGGTACTCAGCAATCTTCTGAGCGAGGGGACGGTTGGAGGAACCGGAATACACGCGGATGGACTTGCGCATATTCTCCGACTTCTCGGGATCATTAATCGGCATTACCCTTCTCCTTTATACATCGAATGCCATATAGATGCCTTTTTGCATTGTAACCGCGCGGCGGGGTTTATCGAGTCTTGATAACGTCTTTACCGTCAACGGACACGAACCGACCACTCATCCGGTTGCGCAGGTCACGATAGAAAAAGGAGCCGCCCCCCATGGGAACAGCTCCTTTTGTGCTTGATAAAACGTTATGCTTCGTCGTCCTCGTGCAGACGGCGGCGGTAATCGGCGGCCCAGCCCTCAATGTTTACCTGGCGGGCACGACCCAGGCCAAGTGCGTCGGCCGGGACCGGCTCGGTGATGACGGAGCCGGCGGCCACGAGCGCGCCGTCGCCGATCTGGGCGGGCGCGACCATCATGGTGTCGGAACCGATGAAGGCGTCCTTGCCGATGACGGTCTTGTGCTTGTGCACGCCGTCGTAGTTGCAGGTGATGGAGCCCGCGCCCACGTTGACGCCGGAGCCCATGGTGGTGTCGCCGATGTAGGACAGGTGCGGCACCTTGGAGCCCTCGCCGATCGTGGACTTCTTGATTTCCACGTGCGTGCCGGCCTTGGAGCCGTCGAGCATGTGGGTGCCCGGGCGCAGGTAGGCGCGCGGGCCGCAGTCGACGCCGTTCTCGATGACGGCCTCGATGGCGATGGTCTCATCGATGGTGCAGCCGCTGCCGACGGTGGTGTCGGTGAGGCGACTGTTGGGGCCGAGCTGGCATTCCTCGCCCACGGTGACGTGGCCGATCAGATGCGTCTGCGGCCACACGACGGTGTCGCGGCCGATAACGGCGTCGGGGCCGATCCAGGCCTGCGTGGGGTCGATGAAAGTAACGCCCTCGGCCATCCAGTGCTCGTTGATGCGGTCGCGCGCGATGGCGGTGAGCTGCGCGAGCTGAATGCGGCTGTTGACGCCCAGGCCGTCGCGGTAGTCATCGCAGTGGAAGATGGAGACCGCCTGGCCGTGACCCTTGAGGATTTCGAGCATGTCGGGCAGGTAGTACTCGGACTGCGCGTTGTCGTTGCCGATCTCGTTAATGTGGGCGGCGAGCTGCGCGCCGTCAAAGGCGTAGCAGCCGGCGTTGCACTCCAGCAGCGTGGCGGCCTGCTCGGGCGTGCAGTCCTTCTGCTCGATGATGCGCTCGATCTGGCCGTCGGCGCCCAGCTTGATGCGGCCGTAGCCGAAGGGGTCGGGCGGGGTCATGGTCATGACGGTGCAGGCGAGCTCGCCGGTAGCGACGGTCTGTGCGAACTTGGCGACGGTGTCGGCGGTGATGAGCGGCAGGTCGCCGTTGAGCACGACGACGGGGCCTTGCGTGATGCCGCAGGCCTCGAGCGCGACCTTCACGGCGTGACCGGTGCCCAGGCGCTCGGTCTGCTCGACGCACTCGACCTTGGTGGC
Source organism: uncultured Collinsella sp. (assembly GCA_958431945.1). Classification (GTDB taxonomy): domain Bacteria; phylum Actinomycetota; class Coriobacteriia; order Coriobacteriales; family Coriobacteriaceae; genus Collinsella. The sequence continues at coordinate 4,746 of CAUASQ010000068.1, forward strand.
GCTGCTGGCGTAGGCGCCGTCGATGAGGGCGCGCATCTCGTCGGCGTGGCTGCCGATGACGACCACGACGCGGCTGCAGCCGGCCTTGATGGTGGCGTCGACGATCCACTGGACCATAGGCTTGCCCAGGATCTTGTGCGAAACCTTGCAGTGGTTCGACTTCATGCGGGTGCCCTCGCCGGCAGCGAGGATAATTGCGGTTGCGTCCATGTGATCTCCTGTTACGTTATAGAGACGTGTGTTTGGAAACGATACACGGCGCAATATGATACCGCAGGCATATGATGAGCGCGTAGCGATTGGCTCATGGCGGCCGATGTCGGTGCCGCCGGCGTGGCGTTTGCGCTGCTTGCGTGCGGCGTTGGCGGTGCTGCGGAGCTGTCGTTTGAGCGAGGGGACGGGGGTGCCCGTGGACAACATACAAGAGGAGTTTGGCGGCGAGCCCGTCGCGGCGTTCTCGATGTCGCATCCGGCTGTGCCGGCACTCTATATAGTGCTGACGCTGGGGCTCACCATGTTCTCGATGCAGCCGGTGCTGATTGCGCTGTCACTTGCGGGCGGGCTGGCGTATGGATTTGCGACGCGTGGGGCTGCCCGCACGCTGGGCGCACTCCGCTGGCAGCTGCCGGTGATTTTGATTATCGCGCTGGTCAATCCGCTGTTTAGCGCCTCGGGCTCGACGGAGCTGTTCCGTATTGGCATGCGCGCGGTGTATCTGGAAAGCATGGTATACGGCCTGTGCATGGGCGGGCTGTTTGTGGCGAGCGTGCTGTGGTTTGAGGCCGCGGCGTCGATGCTCGAATACGACAAGGTACTCGCACTGTTGGGCAACGCCGCACCGGTGATCGCGCTCATGATCTCGATGTGCATGAGGCTTATCCCGCAGTTTTTGCGCCGCGGTCGTACGGTGCTGGCGGTGCAAGATGCGATTGATGTGCCGGGCCGCGCGCCGGTCGACCCCGTGCGCTCGCACCTGCGGGCGTCGAGCGTATTGATGGGCTGGGGCATGGAAGATTCGCTGGAGCGCGCGGACGCGATGCGCTCGCGCGGGTGGGGTGCCGCGACGCGTCGTACGACGTATGCGCGGTATCGACTGGGGTGCAGCGACGTTGCCGCGCTGGTTGGGCTTGCGCTGTTTGGCGTGGCCTCGGTGGCAGTGGCGTGGACCGCGACGACGCAGTATTCGTTTTATCCGCAGCTTTCGGTGCCGGCGCCGTGGCCGGGCTATGTCGTGTACGCTGCCTGGATGGTGCTGCCTTGCGCATTGCACGCGATTGATGAGAAGAGGTTTGGCTGATGGCTCGGTTGGACAGGGGCCCGGTGTCGGGCGTTGCGTGCGGCCCGGATATGCCAGCGATTGAGGTGCGGAGCCTGAGCTTTGCCTACCCCGATGCTGATGCTGCGGTGCTCGAGGGGCTCGACTGGTCTGTTCCCCAAGGTGCATTTGCGCTGCTTGTTGGCGGTACCGGATCGGGTAAGTCGACGCTGCTGTCGCTGCTCAAGCCCGAGATCGCTCCGGTGGGCGAGCGCACTGGCGATGCGCGCGTGCTGGGCGAGCCCGTCGCCGACATGGATGTGCGGGCATCGGCGGAGCGCGTGGGTTATGTGTTCCAGGATCCCGAGAACCAGATCGTGTGCGAGGCCGTGTGGCACGAGATGGCGTTTGGCCTGGAAAACTTAGGCATGTCGCGTGACGAGATGCGCCGTCGCGTGGCCGAGACCAGCTATTTCTTTGGGTTGGAGGATTGGCTCCACCGCGATACCGATACGCTTTCGGGCGGACGCAAACAGCTGCTGTCGCTGGCAGCTGTGCTGGCGTTGCGCCCGCGCGTGCTGCTGCTCGACGAGCCCACGTCCCAACTGGACCCCGTTGCCGAGAAGAGTTTTCTGCATGCGCTGTTTCGCGTGAATCGCGAGTTGGGCTGCACGGTTGTCGTGGCCACGCACCAGCCGCGCCCGATGCTCGAATACGCGACGTGCGCGTACCGGATTGAGGGCGGGCGCGTGCGCGAGGTGGCGGATATGGCATCTTTGGGACGCCGAGAATCGCTGTTTTCCGATGACACGTTGGGGTGGGGTGCCATCCGATGTGCAAAAAACGGAGTATTCAGCAGGCGTGAGGACAATTTGGGCTCTCTGGAGCCGCCCGGGGACGTATCGAGCGCGAAAAAAAGTTTGGAATTGGACAAATCGTCCGAATTTGTGGCGCAAACGTCGCTCGAGAACGGCTTGGAAGCCTTCTCGCGCACGGATGGAAGCAGAATACTCCAAAAAATGCACGGCGGGTCGGCTACCACCCTGTCGGAAGGCTGGTTTCGCTACGATCGAGCGTCCGGCTGGGTGCTGCGCGGGCTCGATGCGTCGTTTTCGGCCGGTGCGGTGCATGCGATCGTGGGCGGCAACGGATGCGGTAAGTCGACGATACTCTCGGTGCTGGCGAAGACCGCCAAGCTGCAGCGCGGCCGCATGGTGCGCGGAGCGGCCTCGGCGGCGCTGCTGCCTCAGAATCCCAAAGCATTGCTGGTTGCCGAGACGGTTCGCGATGAGCTGATGGAATGGGCCTCGACCTGCGGATATGACGAGAACTTGGCGCGGGAGCGTGCGGCGAGCTTGGGGTTGTCGGGTCTGGATGGACGCCATCCGTACGATCTTTCGGGCGGGCAGCGTCAACTGCTTGCATTGGCAAAACTGCTGCTAATCGGCCCCGAACTGCTATTGCTCGATGAGCCCACCAAGGGTCTAGACCTGTTCAGCCGCCGCACCATCGCCCGCGCCCTGCGTGACCATGCGAAGGCTGGCGGCACCGTCATCATGGCTACGCACGATTTGGACTTTGCCGAGCAGGTAGCCGACGACGTCGCCATGATGTTTGACGGCGAGATTGCCTGCATGGAGCCGCCGGCCGACTTCTTTGCCGACAACGTGTTCTATAGGGCGTGATGGGATGACGGACTGTCGTTTCTCGCGTTTGCTTGCAAAACTGGAGATCCCGCTGTTGTTGGCGGTGCCGGCGGTGATGGCTGCCGCGTTGCTGGCGGGTGTTGAGCAGGCAGCGTTGGCCATGCTGGTTGTGGTGGCGTTGGTGCTTGCGCTGTTCTTTGCGGGCTATGAGGCATCGCGTCCAGGCCTGCGCCAGATTATGCCCACGCTGGTGCTGGCGGCGCTGGCGGCGGCGGGGCGCATCCTGTTTGGGCCCATTCCCGACTTTAAACCGGTGAGCGCCATCGCCATTATCGCGGGGGCGACGCTTGGCCGCCGCAATGGTTTTATGGTTGGCGCGCTGGCGGCGCTGACCAGCAATTTCTTTTTTGGACAGGGCATGTGGACGCCGTGGCAGATGTATGCCTGGGGTCTGGTTGGCTATGTTGGCGGTGCGCTGGCGTATGCGGGTGCGTTCGACCGCGCCGACGGCACCGTGCGCATGCCAGCGCTGCTGGCGTACGGCTTTGCGTCGGGCCTGCTCTATGGCGTCGTGATCAACGCGTATGACATCATTGGATTTGTACAGCCGCTTACTTGGGCGGGTGCCGTGGCGCGTCTTGCCACGGCAGTGCCGTTCGATATCACGCACGGCCTTGCGACCTGCGTGTTTTTGGCCGCCTTGTACAAGCCTTGGTGCCGTCGCATCAACCGTGTCGTCGTGAAATACGGACTGTAGGGCATTTCGCGTTCCCACACGAACTTGCGGTGGAATAGTTCTCGTTTTTGGCTATTTGCTGCCCAAACAGGAACTATTCCACCGCAACTTATAGGGGGAGAGGGGTCACATGATCTGTTTTCCTCTGTCCCCTAGAGGAATTACTTGGGGCTAGAGCTCTAGCGTGAGGGTAACGGGGCAGTGGTCGCTGCCAAAGATGTCGCCGCGGATGCCGGTGTCGCGAACGTTGGCGGCGATCGAATCGCTTACCAGAAAGTAATCGATGCGCCAGCCTGCGTTGTTCTTACGGGCATTAAAGCGGTAGCTCCACCAGCTGTAGACGCCCTCGACGTCGGGATTTGCCGCGCGCCAGGTATCGGTAAAGCCGGCGTCGAGCAGTTCGGTAAACTTGCCGCGCTCCTCGTCCGAAAAGCCGGCGTTGCCGCGGTTGGACT
>CAUASQ010000069.1 GCA_958431945.1 uncultured Collinsella sp.
TACTCGTGATCTTGGTAAATCTCACGCGGAGCAAGCTCCGAATGTTTGCGTTTTAAGGTCTTAGGGGCCTTATATGTGTTGCTCTCGAAGTCGATGTACTCGGTCTGCTTGAGCAGGCGCTCAATCATCTCCTCGTGGTCGAACAGCTCCCAGGCCTCGTGCACGGCATCGAGTTTGGCGTGCGTCTCGGGACGACGCGGCATAAACAGCGTGCAGCAGTCGGACGCCGCCTCGGTGGAAATATCGAACGTGCCGATTTCCTGAGCGCGCGCAATAATCTCCTGCTTGTCCGAACCGATCAACGGACGGAACACGGGGATCCTGACGGCCTCGTTGACGGCCATGATGTTCTCGAGCGTCTGGGAGGCAACCTGTCCAAGCGATTCGCCCGTAACGATGGCCTTGGCACCCTCGATGTGTGCAATGCGCTCAGCAACCGAATACATAATGCGGCGATACATGATCACGCGCAGGTTGCTGGGACAGGTGACCGAAATCTCACGCTGGCAGTCGCCAAACGGCACCACGTACAGGCGGCCGATCTGGACACCCGGCTCAAGCGCACGGATGATATCCTGCACCAAATACTCGCTCGTATCGGGCGTCTGCGGACGACCGGAGAAATGCACCGGCACGCAAACCGCGCCGCGGCGCGCGAGCATCCAGGTCGCCACCGGAGAATCGATACCCGAGGACAGCAGCGTCACGACCTTGCCGGCAGAACCCACCGGCAGACCGCCCACGCCGCGCTCGGAGCGTGCGTACACGTAGACACTACCCTGAACCACCAGAACGTGCACCATCGCGTCGGGGTCGTGCATCTGGACCTTTTTATCGGGAAACGCCTCACACAGCACCTCGCCAACCTGTCGATTGATATCGATCGAGGTGAGCTCATAGTCAGTATTGGAGCGCTTGGCGTGCACCTTAAACGAATCGAAGGAACCAAACTCGCGCAGCGCCTTCACGGCGGCGGCGCAGTACTCCTGCGGGTCGCGGTTGGTGTGATACGCCAAAGACACACGGGCAACGCCGGGGACGGTGCGGATGACACGCGCCGCCTCGTCGGCCTGATGCTCGTTAAAGGTCACGAGGATATAACCGGAAATTCGAGACACGGCGTTCACGGAAAAGGCGGCCAAGGCCGCCTTGATGTTATCCATGAGGATATGCTCAAAATGTGCGCGGTTCTTGCCCTTCAGCCCAACCTCGTGATAGTGGACTAGGCAGACGCGAGCCGCCATTTAGGCTTCAGCAACCTTGTGGCCGAGCGCCTTCTCGTAACGGGCCTCGTCGTAAGAGATGTCGCCGTCGACAATCTCGTCCATAGCCATCGAGATGGTATCGGCACCGGAAAGCCCGATGGTGATGTCATCAACATCCTGGACGGCAAGCACGCGGTTGTGCTGGCCACGCAGCATGCTATTGATGTCGCAGGCGCGCTTGGAGGCAAGCGAAGCGAGCAGGAAGCGGTTGTGATCGGTCTTCTCCAGAAGATCGTCAATGCAAGGCTTTACAACGGACACGGACCTCAGATCCTTTCATGCATATCGAGAACGCGAACGAGCTCATCGGTCGCGCGGTCGAGATCGTCATTCACCACGACGTCGTCGTAGCGGTCGGCAAGGGCAAGCTCATCGGCAGCGTTTGCCATACGCAGCTCAATCGTCTCGGGCGTCTCGGTACCGCGACCGACTAGACGCTCGCGGAGCACCTCAAGCGAAGGCGGCTTGATAAAGATCAGCACGGCCTCGGGGAAACGCTCCTTCACCTGCAGGGCGCCCTGGACATCGATCTCCAAAATCAGAGACGAGCCCGAGGCGAGCTTGGATGTGACCTCGCTCACCAACGTGCCGTAGCAGTTACCGTGGACCTCGGCCCACTCAACAAACTCACCGTTTGCCACGCGGCGGTCGAACTCCTCGCGCGTCAGAAAAAAGTAGTTGACGCCGTCGACCTCACCTTTTCGTGGTGCTCGCGTGGTAGCCGAAACCGTCAGACCCAGGTTCGAGCGGCGCTCGCGCACACGAGTGACGAGCGTACCCTTGCCTGCGCCTGACGGTCCAGAAATCACAAAGAGCTTGGAATCCTGAGCGCTCACTTATTTGGTCAGCTGCTCGAGGAGCTGCTCGCGCTGACGGACACCGAGGCCCTGGACGCGACGAGTAGCGGAGATACCGAGCTCCTCCATGATCTTGGCGGCCTTGGCCTTGCCATAACCGGGGAGAGACTCGATGAGGGTGGAAACCTTCATGCGGGAAGCGATGGGGTCATCGGAGTTGAGCACGGACTCGAGGGACTTCTCGCCCTTCTTGATCTGCTCGCGAAGCTCAGCGCGGGCGTGACGTGCGGCAGCAGCCTTCTCAAGAGCCTGCTTGCGCTGCTCGTCGGTAAGCTGAGGGAGTGCCATTCGTACCTCCAAATAGTTGGGTTATATCTGATTCAATAATTGGCATTTTAGCACGTAAAACGTACAAAATGGCCAATCGCGGCTCCATAGGTTAGACGATACCCGCAAAAAGTGCAATATACTGCGCCCAAAGTTAAGCCCCTGACCTGCGATTCCACACAAAGGATGGGAAAGTTTACGCAGGCACAGGGGTTATTTTGTGCTAATGAGACCCAAAAGTGGTGACTTAGGGGAATCTTTTACGCGACGTTTTCGACCAGCTCGGCGACGATGGCGTCAAAGGCGGCAACCGGATCGTCGGCACCGGTGATGGGACGGCCCACCACAATGTGGCTTGCGCCACGCTCGATAGCCTGGGAAGGCGTCGCCACGCGGGACTGGTCACCAAGGGCGGCACCCACCGGACGCACACCCGGAGTCACGATCAGGGCATCAGGACCCAGCAGCTCACGCATGTCGTGAGCCTCCATCGGCGAGCACACGATGCCATCGATGCCGTTGGCCTGAGCAAGCTTTGCCAAGCGGGCGGCCTCCTCGGCCACGGGCGACTCGACGCCGATCTCGCTCAAGGCATCCTGATTCATGCTCGTGAGCACGGTGATGGCGACGAGTTTGGCGCGGTCCTCACGCGCCTCCTCGGCACCCTCGCGGCAGGCAGCGAGCATAGCACCCGAGCCCAGGCCGTGGACCGAAAGCAGGTCGGCACCGGCAAGCGAGGCCGAGCGGGCAGCGCCGCGCACCTGATGCGGAATGTCATGGAACTTAAGGTCGAGGAAGACCTTAAAGCCAAGGTCCTTAAAGGTCTTGACGATCTGGGGACCCTCAGCGTAATAGAGCGTCATGCCGACCTTGAGCCAGGCAGCATGGCCCGAAAGCTCGTGGGCGAGCTCGAGCGCGCGCTCACGGTCGCAGTCGAGGGCGACGATAACACGGTCGCGGGCATCATTCTCTAGCATTCGAAAGCACCCACCAGCTCGTTGATGTCCTTTACGCCCTGGGACTCGGCCCAGGCCTCGAGCTCATGCGCGATCTTAAGCGAAGCGCACGGATCGACGAAGTTGGCCATGCCGACCGACACGCAGGTGGCGCCGGCCAGGATAAACTCAGCCGCATCCTCGCCAGTCATGACACCGCCGACACCGTTGATGGGGATATCGACGGCCTGGGCAACCTCCCAGACCATGCGCACGGCGATGTGGTGGCACAGCGGGCCCGAAAGGCCGCCCTTGGGCTTGGCCACGCGGGACTTGCGGGTATGGACGTCGATGGCCATGCCCTGGATGGAGTTGATGACCGAAAGGCCGTCGGCGCCGGCAGCCTCGAGGGCCTTGGCGATCTCGGCGACGTTGACCGGCGCCATCTTCACGAACAGCGGCTTATCGGTCACCTTGCGGCAAGCAGCCATAACGGAAGAGGCGCCCTCGGGCGTGGAGCCCATGGCGGCACCGCCGGCGGCGATATTAGGGCAGCTCACGTTGATCTCGTAGCCGGCAGTCCAGGGGCACAGCTCGACATACATCTCGAGTGCGCGGACAAACTCGTCAACGGAGTGCCCGGCAACCTGGCAAATGACCTGGCAACCGTCCTTGGACAGCTGCTCGAGCCACGGGCCGGACTCACGGGCAAAGGCGGCGACACCGGGGTTCTGAAGGCCCACGGAGTTGATCATACCGCCGGGAATCTCGGCCATGCGGGGGGCGGGGTTGCCGGGCCAGGGCTCGGCAGCGCAACCCTTGGTGGTGATGGCGCCCAGCTGGGAAACATCAAAGAAGTTCTGGAACTGCCAACCGTAGCCAAAGGTACCGGCTGCGGTGTTGATGGGGTTCTGCATCTTGACGCCGCCGAAATCGACGGCCATGTTCACGGTACCCACTAGAAGACCACCACCTTGGAAGCATCGAACACGGGGCCGCACATGCAAGCACCCTTCATACCGTCGACCGTCTCGACATTGCAGGTGTTGCAGGCGCCAAAGCCACAGCTCATCATGCGCTCAAGCGACACCTCGCAGTACGCACCGGCCTCGGCGGCAGCGACGGCGACTTTCTTCATCATGACGGCGGGACCGCAGCTGGCGACGTAGTCGTAGCCGCCCTCGCCGAGCAGCTCGGCTGCCGGGTCGGTGCAAAAACCGTGCGCGCCCAGCGAGCCGTCGTCGGTACAAACGTTGACCGTGGCACCCAGCGCGCGGAACTCATCGATGCCCACGGCCTTGGACGCGGTGCCAAAGCCCAGGCACACGTCGACGGCCACACCCTGCTCGGCAAGCATGCCGGCGAGGCAGAGCACGGGAGGAACGCCGATGCCGCCCGCCACGAGCAGCGCCTTCCTGGTGCCCTCGGGAACAAGCCAGCCGCGGCCGCCAGGGCCCAACAGGTTGGACTTGGAGCCGGGGGCCATCTGCGACAGGCGACGGGTGTCGTCGCCCACGACGGCGTACCACAGCTCGACGGTGCCGGCTTGGGCGTCGGCGCGATAGAAGCTCAAGGGCACGCGAAGCAGCGAAGAGGCATCGCCGGGCACGGCGATGTTCACAAACTGACCGGGCTTGAGCGCACTTGCAAGCTTGGGGGCCGAAATAACGAGCGAGAAGATGCCGTCGGCGATCTCCTGGTTCGAGACGACCTCGAAGTCGTGCATGCGTGCAGTGGAAGGTGTGGGCATAGACGCTCCAATCCCCCATGCGGTTGCATGGTTCAGGCGAACAGAAAACGCGGCACCGCAAGGGCGCCGCGCACAAAAGCGATAAGGCTATGCTAGCAGATGCAGCCGTCGGCGAGCGTCTGCTTACCGCCGACAAACACATCGGTGGCACGACCGGTGAGCGTGCGGCCGGCAAAACCGGAGTTCTCGGCGCGCGACTCGTAGCCGTCCTCGCCGACCGTCCAGGTGGCAGACGCGTCGAAGACAGTCAGGTCGGCAACGGAGCCCGCCTTGACCTGAACCTGGTCGAGGCCCAGGATCTCACGCGGCTTGATGGCCATGAGCTCGACCATGCGGCCCATGCCCATCTTACCGGTGTTGACCAGCTCGGTAAGTACGAGCGCCAGCGAGGTCTCGAGGCCGATCATGCCGAAGGGCGCAAGCTCGAACTCACGGGCCTTCTCCCACGGGGTGTGGGGAGCGTGGTCGGTGACGATGGCGTCGACGGTGCCGTCGATGACGCCCTGACGGATAGCCTCGGCGTCCTCGTCGGTACGCAGCGGCGGGTTGACCTTGAGCGAGGTGTTGTAAGTCTCGTCCAGGTCGTTCTCGGTCAGGAACATGTGATGCGGGGTGGCCTCGCAGGTAACCTGAACGCCAGCGGCCTTACCGGCACGCACGATCTCCAGGCCGTGGGCGGTGGAGATGTGCTGGATGTGCAGCTTGGCACCGGTCAGCTTTGCGATCTCGATGTCGCGGGCGATCTGGAGCTCCTCGCCGGCAGCCGGCCAGCCCTCGAGAGCCAGACGGGTCGATACCTTGCCCTCGTTGATCTGGCCGTGGCCGACCAGGTCCTCGTCCTGGCAGTGGCTCATAAAGACCTTGCCGAACATCTTGCCGTAGTCCATGCAGCGACGGAGCATGCCCGCGCCCTGCACGCCGCGACCGTCGTCGGTGAAGGCGACAGCGCCGTGGGCGACCATATCGCCCATCTCGGACATGGCCTCGCCTTTAAGACCGCGGGTCATGGCGCCCGACGGATAGACGCGGCAGTGACCGACCTCGGCAGCGCGGGACTTGACGAACTCCACGACGGTGCCGTTATCGGTGACGGGATCGGTGTTGGGCATGGCGCACACGCCGGTGAAGCCGCCCTTGGCAGCTGCACGGGTGCCGCTCTCGATGTCCTCTTTGACCTCGTAGCCGGGCTCGCGAAGGTGAACGTGCATATCCACCAGACCGGGGACGAGGTACTTGCCGGAAAGGTCGCGGACCTCGGCTCCCTCGACGGCGAGATTCTCGCCGACCTCGGCGATCTTGTCGCCGTCAATCAGGACGTCAACGACACCGTCAAGCTCGACGGACGGGTCGACGACGTGGGCATTCTTAAGAAGCAAGGCCATTATCGGCACCTCCAAGCAGCAGATACAGGATAGCCATACGCACGCAGATACCGGCGTAGACCTGCTCCAGGATGACGGAGCGTTGCGGGTGGTCGGCCATATAAGAGTCGAACTCGACGCCGCGGTTGATGGGGCCCGGGTGGCAGATGATCGCGTCGGGCTTCATGAGCTTCTCGCGGTCCTTGATCAGGCCGAAGAGTTTGTGGTACTCGCGAATGGTCGGGAACGGGGCACCCTCGAGGCGCTCCTGCTGCACGCGCAGCATGTAGACGACGTCCAGCTCGGGCAGGACAGAATCGAGATCGCTCGTCACGTGGTCGCAGCCCAGAACCTCGGGCGCCGGCGGCAGCAGCGTGCCGGGGGCGACGGCGTAGGTCTCGCAGCCCATGATCTTAAGGGCGGGAATCAGCGAGCCGCAGACACGGGAGTGTGAGATATCGCCGACGACGGCGACCTTCAGACCGTGGAAGTCACCCTTGTGCTCCCAAATGGTGTACAGGTCGAGCAGAGCCTGCGTGGGGTGGTTGTGCTTGCCGTCACCGGCGCAGATAACGCTCGCGGGCGAGTTCTGCGTGACGATGTAGGGAGCGCCGGCGTGCTTATCGCGCACGACGATGCAGTCAATCTTATAGGCGTTGAGGGTCTCGACGGTGTCGACGAGGCTCTCTCCCTTGACCGTAGAGGTCGAGGAACCGCCAAAGTTAAGGCTGTCGGCCGAAAGACGCTTCTCGGCGAGCTCGAAGGAGCTGCGGGTGCGCGTCGAGGGCTCGTTGAACATGTTGACGATGGTCTTGCCCTTGAGCGTGGGGACCTTCTTGATCGCACGCTCGTTGACCTCGGAGAACGCCTTGGCGGTCTCGAGGATGAGCTTGATGTCCTCTTCGGAGTACTCGGTAATGTCGATCAGGTGCTTATGGTTGAACGCCACGGTACTACTCACCTCCCAGCGGCGCGGAGCCCACATGGGAACCCGGCGCGACGTCGTTAATCTCGACGGCGGTGTGGCCGTCGACTTCCTTCATATATAGGTGCACGTTCTCCTCGTGCGACGAGGGAACGTTCTTGCCGACAAAGTCCGGCGAGATGGGGAGCTCACGGTGGCCGCGGTCAACGAGGACTGCCAGCTCAATGCGGCTCGGACGGCCCAGGTCCATGACGGCGTCCAGAGCGGCGCGAATGGTACGGCCCGTATACAGGATGTCGTCCACCAGCACGACGCGTTTGCCGTCGACGCTAAAGGGAATGTTGGTGGCGTGGATCGCGGGAGCGAAATTGGTAGCGTAGTCATCGCGGTAGAAGCTGATGTCGAGGCTGCCGAGCGGAACGTCGACGCCCTCGATCTCCTTGATCTCCTCGGCGAGTTTCTTTGCCAGAAGGTCGCCGCGCGTGACGATGCCGACCAGAGCGAGGTCTTCACAGCCCTCGTTGCGCTCGAGAATCTCGTGCGCGATGCGGGTCATCGCTCGATTGACGGCGGTCTCGTCCATGATGACCGCCTTGGGGGAAGTCGTGCCCATCGATCTCCTTCCTCACATGTCTTGACTGCTGACACAGTCAAAAAAATAGATGCCCGACCGCTTAAAGCGGACCAGACACCCACAGGAAAGGCTGCTCTTTGGCAGCTATGTAATTCCATGTGGGTATCTCGTACCCCTTTAATGGTCAAGGGATAGTGTAGCCAACCTCGAGCTTAATTGCGAGCATAAATACAGAGCAATCCGTAAACGGAGCCCAATGCTCCATAAACCTATATATATTTGTGGGACGAGCTTGAAAACACACGCACGAGCTGGCATAATCCCCTCTGCTGCACGCAAATCGGATCTACGTCCAGGGCCGTGGCGTGGGCACTATCGCCAAAAGAGGAATATCTCTGTGTAGATTGCGCACAGGGAGCGACTTCTGTGCTATAGTTCAGGCTTGTTTGTTAACGCGACATGTTCGTTTGTCGCCCAAGGAGGGTCAGTTATGTCCAAAGTTTGCGAAGTTTGCGGTAAGCACCCCGTTGCCGGTCGCTCCATCAGCCACTCTCACCGCGTCACCAACCGTAAGTTCCGCCCCAACATCCAGCGCGTCTACGTCGTCGTCGATGGTCACCGTCGCAAGATGAACGTTTGCTCCACCTGCCTCAAGTCCGGCAAGGTTGCGCGCTCCTAAATAAGGTCTTACCAACAAGTACCTCGGACTCTCCGGGTCAAAGACCTCGCGTTCACATAGAACTTACCAAAGGCG